>CAMLNW010000048.1 GCA_946481495.1 uncultured Actinomycetes bacterium | reverse complement strand
CGTCCGTCGAGAAGTTGCCCGGCATGCCGCCTGCCTGAGTCAGCCGCGCACGCCTAGAATCGCCGCTCGATGATCGACCGCGAGCAGGTACTCCACGTCGCGCGCCTCGCGCGACTCCGTCTCAGCGAAGACGAGGTCGAGGCGATGACGGGCGAGCTGTCGTCGGTGCTCGGCCACATCGAGAAGATCGGCGAGCTCGATCTCGACGACGTCGTCCCGACCTCGCACGTCGTGGCGCTCGAGAACGTGCTGCGCCCCGACGAGCCGCGTCCCAGCTTGCCGCGCGACGCGGCGCTCGCCGAGGCGCCCGACAGCGACGGCGCCGGCTTCCGCGTCCCGAGTCCCGGCGCATGAGCGAGATCGTCGAGCTGACCGCCGCGGCGGCGGCGGAGCGGGTGCGCGCCGGCGAGCTGTCGCCGCGCGAGCTCTGGGCCGCCTACCGCGACCGCGCCGCCGGCGACAGCCTCAACGCCTTCCTCTGGCTCGCCGACGAGGCCCCTGAGGTCCAGGCCGACGCGCCGCTCGGCGGCGTCCCGCTGGCCGTCAAGGACCTCTTCTGCACCGCGGGCGTCCCAAGCGCAGCGGCGTCGAAGATCCTCGAGGGGTACCGGCCGCCCTACACGGCGACCGCCATCGAGAAGCTCGCCAACGCCGGCGCACCGATGCTCGGCAAGACCAACATGGACGAGTTCGCGATGGGCTCGTCGAACGAGAACTCGGCCTTCGGCGCCGTTCGCAACCCCTGGGACGCGAGCCGCGTGCCGGGTGGCTCCTCGGGCGGCTCGGCTGCCGTTGTCGCCGCTGGCCTCGCGCCGTGGGCGATCGGCACCGACACCGGCGGCTCGATCCGTCAGCCGGCATCGCTGTGCGGGATCGTCGGGCTCAAGCCCACCTACGGGTCGATCTCGCGCTACGGGATGATCGCCTTCGCGTCGTCGCTCGACCAGGCCGGACCGCTGACCCGCGACGTCACTGACGCGGCGCTGATGCTGCGTCACATGGTCGGCCTCGACAAGTGCGACTCGACGTCGACCGGTCACCCGGAGGAGATCGCGCTGCCGAGCGCCGAGCGGCTCGACGGCGTCCGCTTCGGCGTTCCGCCCGAGCTGACGGGCGAAGGCTTGGAGCCGGGCGTGCGCGCGGTCTTCGAGGCGACGCTGAAGCGGATCGAGGAGCTCGGCGGGACGGTTCAGGAGGTCGCCCTGCCGCACTCTGGCCACGCGATCTCCGCCTACTACGTGATCGCTCCGGCCGAGGCGAGCGCCAACCTCGCCCGCTTCGACGGCGTCCGCTACGGCCACCGGACCGAGAGCACCGAGACGCTGCTGTCGCTCTACGAGCAGACGCGCGAGGAGGGCTTCGGGCCCGAGGTCAAGCGCCGCATCATGCTCGGCACCTACGCGCTCTCGTCGGGCTACTACGACGCCTACTACGGCAGCGCCCAGCGCGTGCGGACGAAGATCGCCGAGGACTTCCGCAACGCATTCGACTCGGTCGACCTGATCGTCACGCCGACCTCGCCGAGCGTCGCCTTCGGCATCGGCGAGCGCGTCGACGACCCGTGGTCGATGTACCTCTCCGACGTGCTGACCGTCCCGATGTCGCTCGCGGGAATCCCGGCGATATCGATTCCCGGTGGCCTCTCGGACGGGCTGCCCGTCGGTATCCAGCTCGCCGGCCCGGCGTTCAGCGAGAACCGAATCCTCGACGCCGCCCACGCGCTCGAGCTCGCGACCGGCTTCGACGGGAGTGCCGCCCGTGGCTGACGTCACCTACGAGCCGGTCATCGGCCTCGAGATCCACGTCCAGCTCAAGACCCAGACGAAGATGTTCTGCGGCTGCGAGCTGTCGTTCGGGGAGAAGCCGAACACGCGTACCTGCCCGGTCTGCCTCGGCCTGCCGGGCACGCTGCCGGTCGTCAACGCGGAGGCGATCCACTTCGGTCTGATGATCGGGATGGCGCTCGGCTGCGAGCCAGCGCCGCGCTCGATCTTCCACCGCAAGAACTACTTCTATCCCGACCTGCCAAAGGGCTACCAGGTGTCGCAGTACGACATCCCGCTCGCCAGGGACGGCAAGCTCGGCGACGTTCGCATCCACCGCGTCCACCTCGAGGAGGACGCCGCGAAGCTCGTCCACGTCGGCGCCTCCGGCCGCATCCACTCCGCCGAGGCGAGCGCCGTCGACTTCAACCGCGGCGGCACGCCGCTGGTCGAGATCGTGTCGGAGCCGGACATCCGCTCAGCGTCCGAGGCCGCCGAGTGGCTGCGCCTGCTGCGCGTCACGCTGCGTCAGCTCGGCGTCTCCGACGTGAACATGGAGGAGGGGTCGCTGCGCTGCGACGCCAACGTGTCGCTGCGCCCGCGCGGCGACGCGACGCTCGGCGTCAAGACCGAGCTCAAGAACATGAACTCGTTCCGCTTCATCGAGCGCGGCGTCGACGCCGAGATCGCCCGCCAGGAGGCGATTCTGCGCGACGGCGGGACGATCGAGCAGGAGACGCTGCACTACGACGTCCGCAGCGGCGCGATCAGCTCGCTGCGCTCGAAGGAGGAGGCGCACGACTACCGCTACTTCCCCGAGCCCGACCTCGTCCCGATCGTCCCGACCGCGGCGATGCTCGAGCGCGCCCGTACTGCGATCCCCGAGCTTCCGGCCGCCCGCGCCGAGCGCTTGGAGGGCGACCACGGCCTGTCTGCCGACCAGGCGAAGCTGCTCGCGTTCCGCACCGAGGTGGGCGACTTCTACGAGCAGTCCGTCGCCGCGGCGGGGGCGGGCGGCGATCCGCGCGCGCTCGCGAACTGGACGACCAACGAGCTGCTGACGGTGCTCGGGGACGGGACCGACCCCGCCGATTCCAAGCTGACGCCGGCCGCCTTCGCGCAGCTCGTCGCGATGGTCGTCGCCAAGGACGTCGCGCAATCGGCGGCCAAGGACGTGCTCGCCACGTTGGTCGCCGATGGTGGCGACCCGGCCGCGATCGTCGAGTCGGCCGGTCTCGGCCGCACCGACGACAGCGAGCTCGCCGCGATCGTCGACCGCGCGATGGCCGAGCAGGCGGACGCGGTCGAGAAGGTCCGCGCCGGCAACGACAAGGCGGTCGGCGCGATCGTCGGCGCGATCATGCGCGAGACCAAGGGCCGCGCCGACGGCGGTGAGGTCCAGCGGCTGATTCGCGAGCGCCTGTGATCGCGCTGCGCTCGCGCGGTAACGGCTAGCCTCGGCCGGGATGGCTCTCAACGTCGTCATCGTCGGCGGCGGGTTTGGTGGCCTGCACGCCGCCCGTCGCCTCGAGCGCCGGCTGCCGCGCCACAGCGCGCGGATCACGCTCGTCACCGACCAGAACTTCCTGCTCTATACGCCGTTGCTGCCCGGTGCCGCGTCCGGATCGCTGGAGCCGCGCCACGTCGTCGTCCCGCTGCGCGAGGAGCTCGACTGGACCGACATCCGGATCGCCCGTGTGACCGGCGTTGATCCCGACGCGAAGCAGGTGCGGATGAACCTGCTCGACGGCAGCCAGTCCGAGATCGACTACGACCAGCTGATCGTCTCGCTCGGGTCAGTGTCGCGCGTACTGCCGATTCCGGGGCTGGCCGAGTACGGCGTCGGCTTCAAGACGCTCCCTGATGCCGTAGCGCTGCGCAACCGCGCGGTGCTCCAGCTCGAGACGGCAGAGGAGATCGAGGACCCCGAGCAGCGGCGCCAATACCTGACGTTCGTCTACGTCGGCGCCGGCTACGCGGGGTTGGAGGGGATCGCCGAGCTGCAGGACTATGTCGCCGACGTGATCGACCGCTATCCGCGCTGCCGGCTCGACGGGACGCGCTGGGTCCTCGTCGAGGCTCAGGACCGTGTGATGCCGGAGATCCCGGCCAGCCTCGCCGACTTCGCGATGCGCGAGCTGCGCGGCCGTGGCATCGAGATCCGCACCGGCACGTTGCTCGAGGAGGTCGGCGACGGCTGGGCGCGGCTGTCGACCGGCGAGACGATCCCGACCCGCACCGTCTGCTGGACCGCAGGCGTGAAGCCGCCGGCCGTCGTGCGCGAGCTCGGGTTGCCGCTGACCGAGCACGGCCGGATCGAGGTCGACTCGACCCTGCGCGTCGCGGGCCAGGCGAGTGTCTGGGCGATCGGCGACTCGGCCGCGGTGCCCGACCCAGCCCAGAAGGGCGGGCAGCCGACGCCGCCGACCGCTCAGCACGCGACGCGCCACGGCAAGGTTGTCGGCGACAACGTCGCGGCGGCGCTCGCCGGCGGCAAGCTGCGGCCGTTCCGCTACCGCACGCTCGGCGTGTTCGTCGACATGGGGCAGCACAAGGCGGTCGCGACGATGCTCGGGATACGCCTGCGCGGCTTCCCGGCTTGGTTCGCGGCGCGCACCTACCACCTGCTGTTGATGCCCGGCACGGCGCGCAAGTTGCGGCTGATGGTCGACTGGACGGTTGGGCTGATGTTCGGTCGCGCATCCGCGGAGCTCGGCGCGCTCGGGCACCCCGAGGGCCTTGGCGTGGAGCCGGACGCCTCGCCGCGGCAGCGCCCCGAGGCCGGCGCATGACCGCCGCCGCAACCAGCTACGCATTCCGCGAGGGCCGGCCGCGCGACCTGCGCATGACATTTGGGATCTCGGCGCTCGCCGTCCACCACACCGCCACGCGGATGGGCCTGATCGACGGTCCGCCACCGACCGAGTCCCAGATCGAGGCCGAGTGGGGGACGCAACACGAGCTCGTCGAGTTCATCGCCGCGCAGCCGGACGGCAGCTACTGGATCTGCGAGTACGGAGACGAGCCCGTCGGCTACGCCCGCGTCTGTCGCTTCGCCGAGATGGAGCAGCTCACCGAGCTGATGGTGCTCCCCGGACACCACGGCCGCGGCATCGGGCGCGGTCTGCTCGAGCGCTGCTTCCCGACCGACCCGACGCCGAACCAGGGTCGTCTCGTCGTTGCCGCCGGCGCGACCGGCGATCTGACCCTCTACGCCGACTTCGGTGTGATGCCGGCCGCTGGACACTGGCACCTGCGCGCCTCGGCAACCGACTACGCCGAGCGCCGCGCGCTCGAGATCGACTCCACCGATCCTGCCGTCCACGTGCTCGAGGGGGATCGCGCCGCCGCCGAATGGAAGGTGCTTGAGCCACAGGCGATCGGCCACCGGCGCCCGGCGGTGCATGACTTCTTCGCCCGCACGCGCAGCTGCCTGGCGACGATGGACCCTGAGACCGGCAGCGCGACCGGCCTCTGCTGGGTGGGATCGACCGGCGACGTCGGTCCGGCGGTCGCGATCACGCCGGCCGATCTCGTCCCGGTCGTGCTCGCGGCACTCGATCGCGTCGCGAAGACGATCGCCCCGCCGAACTTCGGCGTCTACTGCGCGACCGACAGCTGGTGGCTGCTGCGCCGTCTGCGCAACCTCGGCTTCAAGGTCCACTGGCCGGGTTGGGTGATGAGCTCAATCCCGCTTCCGGGGCTCGACCGCTACATGCCCATGCGCCCGCCACACCTGCTTTGACCGTCGCCCGACCACTAAGCTGAGCCCCATGGCTGAGGCAGCGAAGACCGGCGGCAAGAAGCTGCTCGCGCTCGTCGTGCTGCTAGTCGCGGCCTGGATCCTCTTCAAGGTGGTGCTCGGCGTCGTCACCGCGGTGGCGTGGATCGCCGTCGTCGTGCTCGCGATCATCGCTGTCGTGTGGGCGATCCGCGTCCTCTGAGGACGTCCGTCTAGGCAGCCGTGGAGGTCGTCGTCATCCTGTTCTTCTTCGGCCTCTCGGCGGGGGTCGTCGCCAAGATCAAGGGCTCGTCGTTCTTCATCTGGTTCATGGTCGGCGCCGTGCTGCCGATCATCGGGACGATCGCCGCGGCGCTGTATCGCAACGAGCGCGGCGAGCCGCGCCGCCGCTGCCCGGAGTGCGGCAACGTCGTCACCCTCTCGACGCAGGTCTGCACCCGCTGCGGGCGCGACCTCGACTTCCCACAGGATTAGCGGCCGGGGAGCCGAAAAAGCCCTGGTACCATCGCTTGTCCGGCGGTTCCCGGCGCCGCCCATCACTTTCGAGCCTGGCCGGAGAAGGAGTTACCGCAATGCGAGCTGTCGACGCCATCATGGAGTGCCTCAAGGCCGAGGGCGTCGAGCATGTATTCGGCCTTCCCGGCGGCGCCAACCTCCCGACCTACGACGCGCTCTACGACGCCGGCCTGCGCCACATCCAGTGTCGCCACGAGCAGGGTGCGGGACACGCCGCCGAGGGCTACGCGAAGGCCTCCGGCCGCGTCGGGGTGGCGCTGGCGACCTCCGGTCCCGGCGCGACCAACCTCGTGACGGCGATCGCCGACGCGGTGATGGACTCCGTTCCGACGGTCTTCATCACCGGCCAGGTGCGCACTGACCTGCTCGGCACGGACGGCTTCCAAGAGGCCGACGTCACCGGCATCACGCTGCCGATCGTCAAGCACTCGATCATGATCCGCGATCCCGACGAGATCCCGACGGCGATCCACGAGGCGTTCCACATTGCGCGGACCGGCCGGCCTGGCCCGGTGCTGGTCGACATCCCGCAGGACCTCTCGAAGGCCGACATCAAGTACGAGCCGGTCGACACGCTCGACCTGCCCGGCTACGCGCCGACGACCGAGGGCAACGCCAAGCAGATCAAGCTTGCCGCGAAGGCGCTCGCCAACGCGCGCCGGCCGGTGATCTACGCCGGCGGCGGCGTCGTCAACGGAAACGCGTCGAAGGAGCTGGTCGAGCTCTGCACGTCGGACCGCTTCCCGGTCACCTGCACACTGATGGGTCTCGGCGCGTTCCCGGCGCCACACGAGCAGTGGCTCGGGATGCTCGGCATGCACGGCACGCGCGCCGCCAACTACTCGATGGACGAGGCGGACCTGATCGTCGCGATCGGCGCCCGCTTCGACGACCGGATCACCGGTAAGCTGTCGGAGTTCGCGCCGCGCGCCAAGTTCATCCACATCGACGTCGACCCGGCGGAGATCTCGAAGAACGTGCCGGCGCACATCCCGATCGTCGGCGACGCGAAGGCGATCCTGCCGAAGCTGACGACCGAGTACCGGGCACTGAAGGCCGACAGCGCAAGGCTCGATGGCTGGTGGCAGCGGATCGACGGCTGGCGCGAGAAGTACCCGCTCGCCTACGAGGACTCCGCTGACTCCGAGATCAAGCCGCAGCGGATGATCGAGGCGCTCTACGAGGTCACCGGTGGCGACACGATCGTCACCTCCGACGTCGGTCAGCACCAGATGTGGACCGCGCAGTACTTCCACTTCGACGGTCCGCGCAAGTGGATCAACTCCGGCGGGCTCGGCACGATGGGCTTCGGCCTGCCGGCCGCGATGGGGGCGAAGGTCGCCATGCCCGATGCGAACGTGATTTGCGTCGCCGGCGACGGCTCGGTCGCGATGAACATCCAGGAGCTCGCGACCTGCGTGACCGAGAACATCCCGATCAAGGTGTTCATCATGAACAACGGCTATCTGGGCATGGTGCGCCAGTGGCAGGAGCTGTTCTGGGACCGCCGCTACAGCTCGGTCGACATGGGCTCCAGCCCGGACTGGGTCAAGCTCGCGGAGGCCTACGGAGCGACCGGCCTGCGCGCCGTCGACAAGGGGGAGCTGACCGACGTGATGAAGACCGCGATGGAGACCGACGGGCCGGTCGTCTGTGACGTCCGCGTCACGCCCGAGGAGAACTGCTACCCGATGATTCCCGCCGGCCAGGCCGCGCGGGACATGGTGGGCTGATCGATGGGCGAGTCAGCGACTCCAGAGCTGCTCAACCTCGACGACCTGCGCGAGTCGGGCAGCGGCCACACCGGCCGCAAGCACATCCTCTCGCTGCTGGTCGAGAACAAGCCGGGCGTCCTCGCCCGGATCGCCGGTCTGTTCGCCAGGCGTGGCTTCAACATCGACTCGCTCGCCGTCGGCCCGACCGACGACGCGACGATCTCGCGGTTGACGCTGACCGTCGACGGAGCGACCCACCCGATCGACCAGGTCACCAAGCAGCTGCACAAGCTGATCAACGTGATCAAGATCCGCGACCTCGAACCCGAGGAAGCGGTCGCGCGCGAGCTGGCGCTGTTCAAGATCACCGCCGACGGCGACAGTCGCGCTCAGATCATGCAGTTCGCCGAGATCTTCCGCGGCAAGATCGTCGACGTCCACAAGCGCTCGCTGACCGTCGAGGTCACCGGCAACGACGACAAGATCGAGGCGTTCGAGGAGATGGTCCGCCCGTTCGGCCTGATCGAGATGGTGAGGACAGGCGAGATTGCAGTGTCGCGCGGCAAGGGCACGACGTAGCTGACATCTGTCTCCGTCGGGCATAGGCTCTGACGAGATGAGCGTTCGCGTATCGGAGAGCCCGTTCGCGCTCGGGGCTGCCGAGTGGGAGCGGTTGGGGGAGCGGGTTGAGCGCGCCATGGCGCTTGCCGAGCGGACCGGAGAGCGCGCGCTCGCAGCGGTTACGGTCTCGATACCCGCCGACATCGACCTCGCGGCTGTCGTGCTCGGATCGCGCCGGACTGACGACCGCTGGTTCTGCATGGAGCAGCCGGACCGCGACGGCTACGCGATCTGCGGGCTCGGCGTCGCGACCGGTGTCGAGGCCGATGGCCAGGCGCGCTTTGCGACCGCGGCCGAGGCCTGCCGCAACCTCGCCGGGCGCGCGTTCGCCGACGATCCAAGCGACGACTCCGACCGGCCAGCCGGCTCCGGGCCGGTCTTCCTGGGCGGCTTCGCGTTCGCGCACGACGGCGGGCGGGCGCCGGAGTGGGGAACGCTCGCGCCGGCACAGCTGATCTTGCCCGAGGTGTCGTTCGCGCGTGGCCGCGGCGAGGCGCGGATGACGGTGACCGTCGCCGTCGACCCGCCGGACGAGGGCGCGCCGGCCGCGGGGCGCGCCGGCGCCGCCGCGGACGTTCGCGACCGGCCCGAGTCGGTCGTGACGTCGCTCGAGCGCGCCAAGGCGCGGGTCGCCTCGCTCTGGCCGGCGCCGATGCCGCTGCTGGATCCGGACCCGGCGGTGCGTCCGCGCGTCGCAGGTGCGCTGCCGGCCGCGCACTACGAGGAAGCGGTGCAGCGCGCGGTCGAGCGGATCCGCGCCGGCGATCTCGACAAGGTCGTCCTGGCGCGCGAGGTACGCGTCCACACCCCCGGCCCGATCGACCCGGCGCCGATCCTCGACGCCCTGCGCGCCGCCTTCCCGGCCTGCTACTGCTACTGCGTCGGCACGCCCGAGCTCGCGCTCGTCGGCGCCAGCCCGGAGCTGCTTGTCCGCCGCGACGGCGAACGTGCCCAGACCGTCGCGCTCGCCGGCACTACCCGCCGCAGCGCCGACCCCGCCGTTGACGACCATCTCGGCGAGCAGCTGCTGCGCAGCGACAAGGATCGTCGCGAGCAGCGGATCGTCACCGAGCGCATCGAGCGCGCGCTCGACCCGGTCAGCCTCTGGGTCGCGGCGGCAGAGGAGCCGGCGCTGGTCAAGGTCCAGAACGTCCAGCACCTCGCGACGCCGATCCGCGCCCAGCTCGCCGAGCCGGTCCCGGTGCTCGAGCTCGCCGGTCGCCTCCATCCGACGCCCGCCGTCGGCGGCGAGCCGAACGCCGCGGCCCAGCCGCTGATCCCCGCCCTCGAGGGCCTCGACCGCGGCTGGTACGCCGGCGCCATCGGCTGGACCGACCTCGCTGAGGACGGCGAGCTCTGTGTCGCCCTCCGCTGTGCCCTCCTCCGCGACGACCTCGCCCGCCTCTACGCCGGCTGCGGAATCGTCGCCGACTCCGAGCCGGCCGCCGAGCTCGCCGAGACCGAGGTCAAGCTCCAGGCCCTCCTCCCGCTGCTCAGCTGACGTAGTTCGGACGTTTGTGCACACCCTGGTGTGCACAAACGTCCGAGCTAGCTGTGGCCGAGCCTGGCGGCGACTTGCGTCGCCAAGGCTCGGCTCGTAGTGACGCTCTCGGCACGATCCGCCGGAATCTCGATCAGCCCGTGGCCGGCAATGAGTGCCGCGGCAAGCTTGTCCGGCGTGGCGGCGAGACGGTGCGGAATGCCGGCGAGCGCGGCCAGGGACGCGAGGTCGAGATCTGTTGCTGTCGCGACGTGCGCCTCGTAGGTCGCCACGTCGGCGTGCTCGGCGACCGGCAGGAAGTCGAAGATGCCGCCGCCGCCGTTGTTGACGCAGACGACCGTCAGGTCGATGCCGGCACGTCGCGCAGCGAGCAGGCCGCCGACGTCGTGAAGCAGCGCGATCTCGCCGATGAGGACGAACGTCGGCCTCCCAGTCGCACGTGCGGCGCCGGCCGCCGAGGCAACTACGCCGTCGATTCCGTTCGCGCCGCGGTTCGACAGGAAGCGGATCTGCTTCGCCGACGATGGGAAGTACGACTCGACGTAGCGGATCGGCATCGACGAGCTGACCCAGACCAGCGCATCGTCAGGCAACGAGGTCTCGATCTTCGCGTACGCCCGCGCCTCGAAGCCCTCGGGCGATTCGGCGAACGCGTTGTTCACCACCTCGTCCGCATCCCTCCAGAGCCCTACCCAGCGGCTGTCGGCCTCGGTCCCACGGACCTCGATCGCGGCAGCCAGCGCGTCGCACGTGCGGACTGGATCGGCGTGCAGCAACGTCTCGGCCGTCCGCGTCGGCTCGTTCCACGCCGCGTGCGGATCGACCACCACCTGGTCGGCGCTGCTGAGCCACCTCCGCAGTGGCTTCGACGTCGGCATGTCGCCGATCCGCAACACCAGATCGGGGCGCGCGCGCTCCGCGAACGCCTCGTCGCGCAGCACCACGTCGTAGTGAGCCACGACATGCGACAGGTCGTGCTCGCCACAGCGCAGGCCCGAAGTCGGCTCGGCGAGGATCGGCCAGCCAGACTCGCGGGCGAGTCCAGCCACGGACTCGGCGAGCGCTTCGCCGCCCGCGCCGCCGCCACACACGATCACACCGCGCGGGGCAGCCGCGATCCGCTCCGCCAGCACCTGCACATCGTCGGCGTCCGGTGCACTCGAGTGCTCGCGCAGCTCGACCCACGACCGGCTGTCGTCGCGGCCCTGCCAGTCGGCCACGTCGAGTTCCTCGGCGATCGGCGCCAACGGCTCGCGCAGCGGCAGATTGAGATGAACCGGGCCCGGCCGTCCACCGCCGGCCGTCCACCACGCGCGGCACGCGAGCGCGCGAACATGCGTCGCCCACTCACGTCCCAGCTCGCCGTTCCCCACCTCGACGAACCACTTCGCCGCCGAGCCGAACAGCTTCAGCTGGTCGATCGCCTGGCCCGCGCCGACGTCGCGCAGCTCCGGCGGCCGGTCGGCGGTCAAGACGATCAGCGGCACGCGCGCCTCGTACGCCTCGACGACCGCCGGCAGCAGGTTCGCCGCCGCGGTGCCCGAGGTGCAGGTCACGGCAACGGGCCGGCCACTTGTCTTCGCCATCCCGAGCGCCATGAAACCGGCTGCCCGCTCGTCGATCACCGATACGGCGTCGATCCGCTCGTCGGCGGCTAGCGTTAGCGCAATCGGCGCGTTGCGCGAACCCGGCGAGGTCACCGCATGTCGCATTCCACAGCGCGAAAGCTCGTCGACGAGCGCCTGAACTGGCGCAAAAGTGCGGTTGATGGGGATCATGTGGCTGTGAGCAAGGAGCGCAGCGGCCCGTCGGTGGTCTTCATCCCCGGCTTCATGCAGTCCGCCGAGGCGTGGGCGGATGTCGCCGAGCGGCTGCCGCAACGCTACCCGAGCGTCCTGTTGCGCCACAGCGAGCACGAGCGCGAGGGCCGGATCGCCGAGATCGCGGCGGCGGCCGACGAGATCAACGGCGACGTCGTCCTCTGCGGCTATTCGCTCGGTGGTCGGCTGGCGCTGAACGCCGCCGTGCGCGATCCGCACCGCTACGCGGCGGTCGTCGTCCTTGGCGCCGCCGCCGGGATCGACGAGCCGGCGGAGCGGGCCGCGCGTCAGACCGCCGACGACAAGCTCGCGGCCTGGATGGAGACGCAGCCGATCGACAAGATCGTCGAGATCTGGGAGCGTCAGCCGCTGTTCGCCGATCAGTCAGAGCGACTGATCGAAGCCCAGCGGCCGGGAAGGCTCTCGCAGGACCCGCGCTCGCTGTCCGTGCTCTTGCGGACCGCGGGTCAGGGAACGATGGAGCCGATCTGGGGGCGCCTGCAAACGCTCGACATCCCGTTGCTGGCGCTCGCCGGAGCCCGTGACGAACGCTACCGGCGTGCCTCGCGACGACTCGCGGCGGAGGCGCCGCAGGGGTATTCGGCCGTCATCGAGCACGCCGGCCACGCCGCGCACCTGCAACGTCCGAGCGAGTTCGCCGACGCGTTGCTGGCGTTCGTCGACGAGCGCGTGCGCTCAGTCGAGCCGGTCGACTAGGACCGCGGCCAGCGCAGCGTCCGGAACGTCGACGCCCAACCCTGGGCCTTCCGGGACGTGCATCAATCCCCGCTCCGGCTTGGGCAGCGCCTTCGCGATCGGCGCGTCGAAGACGTCGAGCGTCGCGAGCCCGCAGGCCAGCGTCAAGTGCTCCTGGCTCGCGAGCTGGAGCGCCGCGGCGATCGTCCAAGGGCCGTCGAGCGTGCTCGACAGCCATGCCGACATGCCAGCTTCGCGCGCCGCACGCAGGGCGTCGCGAGCGGGAATGAAGCCACCGCTGCCGGCGAGCTTGACGTTGACGGCGTCACATGCCGCCAGCTCGGCGGCGTGGCGCACGTCGTCGGCGGTCTGGATCGGCTCGTCGGCGGCGATCGGCGTCTCGACCTGGGCGCGCACCTCGGCGAGCTCCTCCAACGTTCGGCATGGCTGCTCGACGAGCTCGAGGTCGTGGGCCGCGAGGCTGGCGATCCGCTCGACGGCCTCCGTCGCGCTCCAAGCGCCATTGGCGTCGAGCCGCAAGGCGGGCCAGGTTCCCAGCGCCTCGCGCACGGCGGCGACACGGTCCGCGTCGTCGGGCAGCCCGACCTTCAGCTTGAAGCAGGAGTAACCGTCGCGCAGGCCTTGAGCGGCGGCCTCGGCGACCTCGTCAGGAGGACCGGCCGGCAGCGTCATGTTGACCGGGATCGCATCGGCGCCCGGGTCTCCGAGCGGCCGTCCGCGGCGGCGCGCTTGGAGGTCGAGCTCCGACAGCTCCCATGCCGTCCGCGCCTGGCGCGGAGCGTCGCGCTTCGGCGGTCCCGCGGCGAGCGCCTCCCAGACGGCATCGACGCTGACCCCGTCGTAGGGCTCGAGTGGGGCGGCCTCGCCCCAGCCGGGATTGCCCTCGTCGTCCTCGAGCCGCACGACGACCAGCTCGCGCTCGGCGAGCACGCCGTTGGCGGTCACGAACGGCTCGTGCAGCGGAATCCGC
>CAMLNW010000047.1 GCA_946481495.1 uncultured Actinomycetes bacterium | reverse complement strand
GTCGTCGGAAACCAGCGGCAGTCCGGCCCGCTCCGCGGCTAGGTCGAGCCGCTGTGCTTCTGCCGCTCGCTCGTCCACTGGCGGCGCCACGACCGCCACGACATCCCACCCCGTCGCCAGCAGGTGCTCCAGTCCCCCGACCACCGAGCGCTTGTGCTTGCCCATGTAGACGCACATCATCGCCCTACCACCTCCTCGTAGAGCGCAAGCGTAAGGCGCGCCGCTTCGTCCCAGGAGTAGGGGCCCGCGGCGGCCACGGCGGCGCGTGCCTCTTGCGCGGCGCGGGCTGAAGGATCTGCGACCAGGGTGGCGAGGGCAGTGCGGAGGGCGGTGGGATCGCCGGGTGGGACCGGGACGATCGCGCCGTGATCCTCGGCGACCTCGCTGAAGCCGCCGATCGCCGAGGCGACGATCGCCTTGCCGAATGCCAGCGCGGTGTAGAGGACGCCGGACTGGTCGATGTCGCGGTAGGGCAGCGCGACGACGTCGGCGCGACGGAAGTAGGCGGGCAGCTCGTCCTCGGCGACGAAGCGGTCGACGAAGCGGACCGTCCCGCCGACGCGAGCGGCGGCGGCGCGCAACGGCTCGACGTCCATCCAGGGCCGTCCGACGACCCACAGCTCGGCGCCCTCGATCCCGTCGAAGGCCTCGATCAGGACGTCGACGCCCTTGTAGGGGCGCAGCACGCCAAAGCAGAGGATCACGGGCCCCTCGACGTCCGCGAGCTCGCCCGGCAGCGGCTTCTCGTCGGGCTGGCTGGTCAGGTAGTCGAAAGCCCCATGGGGGATCGTCCTCACCCGCGCCGGGTCGGCGCCGTAGCGCTTGACGATCTCCCCAGCGCCGGCCTTGGTGTGAACGATCGTCGCGTCGCACGCCGCCACGATCCGCCGCGCTCCCTGCTCGCGCAGCACGCCCGCACCGCGGCGCAGCACGTTGTGCGAGGTGAACACGCGCGGCACACCGCGCGCGAGCAGCGCCGCGTCGAGCGCCTCGAGCGTCAGCCACTGATAGTGGACGATGTCGACCCCGCGCCCGCCCTCGCGGCGGTGACGCAGCATGTCGGGCAGATGCTCGGTGAGCTTGTAAGCCTGTCGCACCCGCGTCGAGCGGTCGCGCGCCATCGACCGGCGGTAGAAGTCCTCGCGTACCGCGAACCCGTCCGCCTCCGGCGCGGCATAGGTCGCACGGCTGGTCGACAGCTCCACGCTCGCGCCGGCGCGAGTGAGGGCGCCGGCCAGCGCATGGTCGTACGGCGGCGTGTAGGCCGGGGGGTCGACGAGCCGAATGCGCATCGCCGGTCATTCTCGCCGCTGCGGCGCTCGTACGGTGTTCGCTGGGCGCCCGTGCCCCGGACCGTGCAGGACGGCGCCGGCTCGAATAGCGTTCCGCGGCGTGCAGTCGAGCCGCCTGGTCCGCGTGGTGTTCGCCGCGCTCGTGCTCGTCACGGCGGGCGCGTTCGTTCTCACGCAAGTGCTGAAGACCGAGATGCCGGTCGTGCTGCGCTTCTCGGTCGGGCCGATCTACTTCTCGCCGAATGGCGACGGGATCCGCGACCGCGCGCGCGTCGGCTTCGATCTCTCCGAGACGGCCGAGGTGTCGTTCTCGATCATCGACATGGACGGCAACGAGGTGCGCGAGCTGGCCGACGACCGCGAGCTCGCCGGCGACAAGCGCTGGCGCTTCTGGTGGAACGGCCGCGACGACGAGGGCAATGTCGTCGCGGACGGCGTCTACCGGATGCGTGTAGTGCGGCGCAAGGAGGGGCGGCGGCTCGACTCGTTCAAGGAGATTGTCGTAGACACGACTGCGCCACGGGTCGCGCTGCGCTCCGCCGAGCCAGGTGTCGTCGACCCGTCGAACGGCAAGCCGATCGCGGTGACGATCCGCTACCGCGGCCCGAGCACGCGTGGTCCCGAGTTCCGCGTCTGGCGCACCGACGACGGCGCGCCGCGGATCGTCGACCGCTTCCGCGGCGACGAGCGGCGGCGCGGCGTCTGGAACGGGACCGTGATCGGCGGCCACTACGCCGTCGACGGCGACTACGCCCTCCAGGTTCGCGTGCGCGACAAGGCCGGTAACGAGGCGCTTGGACCGCCCGGGACGCCGTCGCCGCGCACGGCCCTCCCGCACACCGGCGTCGCGGTGCGACGGCTCACCCTTGAGGGGCCCGGGGGTGTCGTTGCTGCTGGGTCGCTGGCGAAGCTCGACGTCGGCCCACGCTCACGACGGTTCGAGTGGGCGCTGACGCGGCTGGGCTCGGGACGGGCGCTGAAGCAGGGGTCGCGCTACGGCCGTGCGCTGCGCGTGCGGATGCCCGACGCCGCGCGCAGCGGCGTCTATGTGGTGAGCGTGCGGTCGCGCGGAGAGATCGAGCGGCCGCCGGCGACCGCGCAGGGGAAGCTGACCGGCAAGGCCGCCGTGCGTGCGGCCCGCGCGGCCGCCGAGTCCGGTGACAGCGCGCCCGCCCCGCGCCGTGGCCGCCGGGCGCGAGGCGGCCCCACCTACAGCGCGAGCTGGCCGCTCGTCGTCGCCGGCCTGCCGCCGAAGGGCGTGCCGGCCGACCGCCCGCGGCCGCTGGTCGTCCTGCCCGCGATCTCCTGGCAGGGCGTCAACCGCTTCGACTCCGACCTCGACGGCTTCGCCGACACGCTCGAGGACAGCGGCTCGATCCCGGCCGAGCGTCCGTTCGCCGGCGGGCGGCTTCCGACCGCCCTGGTTCGCCAGAGTCAGCCGCTGTTGAGCTTCCTCGACCGCGCGCGGCTCGCCTATGACCTGACCACCGACCTCTCGCTCGCGCGCGGCGATGGCCCCGCGCTGGGCAACGCGCCCGGGGTCGCCGTCGGCGGCAGCGCGATCTGGCTGCCGCGGCGGCTACGTGACCGGCTCTACGGCGAGGTCACCGAGCAGGGCAAGGCGGTCGCGGTCTTCGGCGGCGAGTCGCTGCGCCGCAGCGTCGCGCTGACCGGCGAGCGGCTGCGCTTCCCCAGCCCGCCGCGGCCCGACGACCTGTTCGGCGAGCGCGTCCGCCCTGAGCGCGTCGATCCGCCGGCGCCGCTGTCGGTCGAACGGGATCGGCTGCGGCTGTTCTCGAGCGTCGACAGCCTGTTCGGCGAGTTCAGCCTGATCGACCGCTCCGTCTCGTTGCCCGACGACGCCCGCCTGCTATCCGCCGCCGGCCGCGATCCCGGCCAGCCGGCGTTCGTCGGCTACCGGCTCGGCAAGGGCACCGTGATCCGCGTCGGTTCGCCGCAATGGACGCGCCAGCTCGACGAGCGTGCGCTCGACATCGAGGTTCCGCGCATCACCAAGCGGATCTGGCAGCTGCTCGGCCGCTGACCCGCGCCTCGCTCCGCGGCGTCTGCAATCCTGCGACGCGATGAGGCGCCCCCTCCTGATCATCGGCGCCGTCGTCGTCCTGATCGCGGTCGGCGCCGGTGCGTACCTCTACCTGAGCGACGAGGACCCGCCGGAGAAGCGCGGTTCGGCGACGGTCGAGTTCGACGCTGACGCTGGGCCCGAGAAGCCAAAGCCGCCACCGAAGATCGCGGAGCCCTGGCCGACGTTCGGCTACGACCTCCAGCGCACCAAGGCCGGCCCCTACAAGCACCGTCCGCCGTACAAGCGGATCTGGCGCCTCGACGCGCGCGACTCGCTCGAGTACCCGCCGTCAGCCGCCTACGGCAACGTCTACATCGCCCAGCAGAAGGGCCTCTTCTTCGCGCTGAACGGGAAGACCGGCAAGCCCGTCTTCAAGCGGAAGGACTTCAAGCGTTGCGCCGCTTCTGCGCCGACGATCGCCAACAACACGATCTACCAGTCCTACATGGACTGGGTCGGCGACCTCAGCAACCCATGCCCGCAGGACGCCGGCAACCCGACCGGCTTCCTGATTGCGATGAACGCGCGCACCGGCCGGCCGAAGTGGCGCTTCAACGCGCAGCCGATCGAGTCGTCGCCGCTGCTGCGCAACGGCAAGCTCTACGTCGGCTCCTGGGACGGCAACGTCTACGCGATCAACGCCAAGACCGGCAAGAAGGTCTGGGCCTATCCGACCGGCGACCGCGTCAACAACTCGGCCGCCTACCTCAACGGACGGATCTACATCGCCAACGACAGCGGCACGGTCTACGCGATCAACGCTGGCTCCGGCAAGCTCGCCTGGAGCGCCAGCGAGGCGACCGAGTTCTTCTACGCTGCGCCGGTAGCCGCCTACGGCCGGATCTACATCGGCTCGACCGACGGCACGATGTACGCCTACGGCGCGAAGACAGGCAATCTGCTCTGGGCTAAGCCGCTCGGCACCTACATCTACGGCTCAGCCGCCGTTTTCGACAAGAAGGTCTACGTCGGCAGCTACGACGGCAAGTTCTACGCGCTCGACGCCGCGACTGGCGACACCGTCTGGCAGAAGGAGATGCCGAGCTCCGTCCACGCCCCGCCGGCAATCCTCGACGGCCTCGTCTATGTCGCCACCTGCGCCACCTGCGGCTCAGCCGCCCAGCGCTACGTCAAGCAGGGCGTTGATTCAACCACCGCCTTCAACGCCAAGACCGGCAAACAGGTCTGGCGCAACAACGCCGGCAAGTACGCCTCCCCGATCATCGCTGACCAGGACCGCGTCTACCTGACCGGCCGCAGCATGCTCTATGGCCTCAAGCCGGTGAGGGCGAAGCAGCGGGCGCGCTTCCAGCAGACCCAGAAGCAGATCACGGTTCCAGCGAAACCCTAGGCGCTGAGCGCGCCGGTCGCGATCACGCCCATCAGGGTCGCGATCACGCCGAGCAGTCCGACGAGCATCGCGATAGCGACGCGGGTCATCAGCGTCCGCAGGGCATGGATGTCGCCCTCCATGCGCTCGAACCGAGCGTCCACCCGATCGAACCCTCGGTTCATGTCGGCACGGAGCACGCGGTCGGCCTCGGCGGCCCGCTCAAACCCTTGCACCATGTCCGTTCGGAGGGTTCGGTTGGCTTCGTTGGCGCGCTCGAACCCGGCGTCAATGTGGTTCGCCAGGTCGTCCATCCGCTCGTCTGTCCAGGCCATCGTCAGCACCTCCCCGAGGCTATCGTGCGCGGCCTCTGCCGACACAGCATATACGCTTGATCCGTGTAACGACTCTGCTATGCCGTGTGATGACTCTGTGCGTGTTCCCAGGCGGCGACGGCGGCGGCGATGATGGCGCCGGTGAGCGGCCAGACGAGGTAGTAGTTGTTGAAGGTGCGGCCGATGAAGAGGAGCACGAGGATCGAGATCGCGAAGGCGGCGGCGGCGGGCCAGAGCTGGCGGACACGGTTGACGGTGTAGAGCAGGTAGGCGGTCAGCGGCAGCCAGGTGAGGATGGCGATCAGGGCGAACGGGTAGGCGCCGTCGCGGTCGGCGAGGATGCCGGCGCGGACGAGCATCGCGGAGAGGCCGTAGCCGACGATCTTGTAGGTGCCGGCTCCGAACTCGACGGTGTCCTCCCAGAAGGCGGTCGGGTCGGCGAGGACGAACGGCAGGCAAGCGACGGCGATCACCGCGGCGAAGATCGCGCCGTCACGTGCCAGCTCGCGGCGGTCCACTCCCTGCTTCGCGGCCATCAACGCGAGGAAGGGGATCGCCACGACGGCGAACTGCTTGAAGAGGACGGCGGCGGCGAGTGCGACCGCCGCCCAGCGGAAGCGGCTGCGGGTGGCGAGCGCGAAGGCGAGGATTGTCAGCGTCAGCGCGGGGGCGTCGTTCTGGCCGAACCAGGCCGAGCGGACGGCGATTGGGTTGGCGACGACCACGGCGCCGAGCGCGAGCCGCCAAGCAAGCGGACCACGGAAGGCGAGTACGGCAAAGAAGCCGGCGAGCGTCGCCAGCAGCACGAACAGGCGGTAGTCGTCGAATGGCGCGGGCACCACCGCTTGCCAGCCGGCGGCGCTGATCGCGGTGCCCGGGAAGTAGGCGTAGTGGACGAGTGGGACCTCGCGCTCGCGGATCCGCTCGGAGGCCTCGCCGTCGAAGCTGTAGAAGCGCTCCATGCCGGAGAAGCGGTAGTCGTGGCCGTAGGGGTTCTCGCCGTGCAGGACGAGGTCGCCGGCAAGGTCGATCTGGAAGGTCGAGTCGTTGGTGAAGAACCACGGCTCGGTCGCGTCGCGCAGGCCGATCTGGAGCAGCGTCGAGGGGAGCAGCAGCGCCAGTGCGACGCCGACGGCGAGCGCGGTACCGGTCCACGCCGGCCAGTCGCGCTCCGGCCGCCGTAGCGCCCAGGCGGCGATCAGCGCGAGCGCGAGACCGGCGAGGAAGCAGGCGGCGCGCGCGATGCCGACGTCCCACTCCTCGCCTGCTGCGCGCACGAGCGGGCCGAGCGGGCCCTGGGGGTCGACTGTGCCCGGTACGAACGGCCACGGGTCCGAGCCCAGCTCGGGCAGGTTGATCGCGATCAGGCCGAGCAGGACCGCGAGCAGCCCCCAGAACCCGGCAGCGGAGAGCCTGCCCGTGAGGCCGAGTGCATCCTTCAAGCGGTCGCCTCCGCGGGCTCGTCGTGGTCGCCGACGATGACCTCACCCCGCCCGGTCCCGTCATCCCGCCGTGGCCAGGTCAGGTAGCCGGCGCCGACGCCAAGCGCGAGCCAGGTCAGCGGGTCCTCCAGGAAGCCGGGGTAGAAGAGCGACTGTACGAAGACCCCCACCAGCACCGCCAGCAGCGCCAGGCCCACGCCGGGCTCGAGCCGGCGCACCGCGGCCAGCATCCGCACGGCGCCGACGAGCAGCCAGACGAGTAGCGCGACCCCGATCGCGCCGAGCTCGGCGAAGACGGTCAGCGGCGCCGTGTGCGAGACGAAGTTCGGCGTCGGGCGGTCGCGCTCGGACAGCCGGCGGCTGGCGTCGGGCTGGCCGCCGACGGCGACGCCGACGACGGGATGGCGCTCGATCACCCGCACCGTCTCCTCGACGCGCTGCGAGCGGTCGGCGGTCTCGTTGCGGAACGAGTCGCCGCGGATCGGGATCGAGACGAGATAGCCGACCATCAGCACCGCCACCAGCGCGAACGTTCCCACGACGGCCAGTCGGACCCGCCGCGTCCCGGTCAGCGCGGCGATCACCAGCGTCACGACGACCAGGGCGATCATGCTCGACTGGGAGTACGAGACGAACAGCCCGGCCCAGAGCAGGACGACGAGCCCGGTCGCCAGCCGCAAGTCGATTCGTCGTAGCGCCATCAGCGCCAGCACGACCGCCAGCCCGACGACGAGGTGACGACCGTAGAGGCTCGGGTCGCCGAACAGCGAGGTGACGCGGAAGAAGTTCGAGTTGGCGTTCGACAGCGCGAGGTTCGGCGCGAAGAAGAACAGCTCGCGGGTCGCGGCTTGGAACAGCCCGATGACTGCGAACAGCGACGCCATCGCGATCGTCACCGTGGCCAGCGCGCGTGGCATCCAGTCCGGGAACGGCGACCGGGCCAGCGTGCCGAGCAGCACCGCGAACGGCAGCAGGAAGAAGACAAGCACCTCCACTCCCGCGCGCGGGTAGTCGGCCCAGAGCAGCGAGACGCAGGCGAAGCCAAGCAGGGCCGCCGCGGGCAGGGCGAGCGAGCGCGGCAGCGCGCGGGTCGGCAGCGTTCCCTGCTCGCTCGCGGCGAACGCGCGCCAGGCGAGCGCCAGCGCGCCGGCGGCGAGCACGAAGTAGAGCAGCAGCAGCCGACCCAGCTCGCCGTTCTCGGCGAGCGCGATCGGGAAGCCGCCGCCGTCCTCGAGCGTCAGCGGCGGACGCAGCGGCGCCGCGACGAGGATCGCCAGTGGCAGCCAGGCGGGGTTGCGCACCAGCAGCGCGGCGGCGGCGCCCAAGACGGCCAGGCCGAGCATGGCCGCCACCACGCCTGGCCCGCTGGCGAGTGCGTCAAGCCGGCCGATCCCCGACGCGGAGTCGATCAGCCCGGCGCCGCCGAGGCCGATCGCTGCCAACCCGCCGACGACCATCGCGCGGCCGCGGCCGGCCAGCAGCAGCACGACGCCGGCGGCCGCTACGAGACAGGCGATGTTGGCGAGGTCGGGATGGTCCATCGTCAGGGTGCGATTCGCGCCCGGCGGTTGTACTCCTCGGCCGCCTCGCGGATCCCCTCGCCGCGACCGGGGGTCAGCTCTTGGCGGGCGTGCAGCAGGAAGCGGCGCGGATCGTGGCCCGGGAGCGCGCTTGCCGCCAGCGCCCGCTCGAGGTAGAAGACGACGCCAAGCAGCCGGGTTGCCAGACGGGTCGCGGTGCTGTGGTGCTTGCGCATGTAGAGGTCGCGGTTGCGGTGGAACTCGACGATCCGGCGCCGTGCGCGGCGCAGGTCGGTCGTCAGCTGGTCGTGGTGGACGGCGTGGGCGGTCGGTACGTAGAGGATCGCCCAACCGGCGTCATGCAGTCGCTTGCAGAAGTCGGTCTCGTCGGAGTAGACGAAGAAGTCGGGATCGAGATAGCCGACCTCGGCGGCCGCTTCGCGGCGGACGAGCATCGCGCTCGACTGCGTCCAGCCGACGCGGCGCGTGCGCTTGCCGCGGCTCTGCGTGGTGAAAAGCTTGTGCAGGAACAGCACGCCGGCGAGCGCCGTGCCGATGCCCGGCAGCCGCCAGGCGCAGGCCTTCTGCTCGCCTTCGGTCGACAGCAGCTGGGCGCCGGCTGCCGCCGCGCGCGGGTTCTGCTCGAGCGCCTCAAACAGCGCCGCCGCCGCGCCGGCGTGCAGCTCGGAGTCCTCGTTGAGCAGCAGGCCGTAGCGGCCGCGCGCAGCCTCGAGCAGCGTCGAGTCGTTCTCCGCCTTGCCGGTGCGCCGGTCGAGCGCGATCACGCGGACGTCGTACGGGCTCTGCTCGACCGCCGCGACCGACCCGTCGTCCGAGCAGTTGTCGAGCACGAGGATCTCGTGCGAGACGCCGGCCGGGTGGGTCCGCTGGATCGCCGCCAGGCAGGCGAGCAGGTACTCGCGGCCGTTCGTGTTGACGACGCAGTAGGAGAGATCGACGTCGCTCACGCCGAGCTCCCGGCCGCGCGCTCCAGCACCTCGCGTAGACGCTCCGCGAGCAGGTCGCGGTCGAACTCGCGCTCGGCGAGCCGACGGGCGTTGGCGCCGTAGCGGCGGACGCGCTCGGGGTCGTCGCGCAGCGCGAGCACCTGCTCCGCGAGATCGGCGGCGTCGCCCGGCCGGACGTACACCCCTGCCTCGTGCTCCTCGACCAGCGTGCGCTGCCAGCCGTCGGTGTTGACGATCGCCGCGCGCCCCGCGGCGAAGGTGTCGAACAGCTTGTTCGGCGAGTTGGTCGCGAGGATCGGCACGTCCTTGAAGATCGTCATGCAGGCGTCGGATGCCGCCGCCAGCCGCGCGGCGGCGCGCTTGTCACCGGCCGGCGCGAAGACGACGTTGTCGAGCTCGCGGCGGCGCACCTCGGCCGCGAGCGCCGCTCGGCGCTTGCCGTCGCCTTGAAGAATGAAAGTAACCGGCACGCCATGCTCATTGGCGTTACGGTCGGACGTGCCGGCCGCCGAAGCGCCCGCCCCGGCGGCCGGCACCTTCAACAGCGCCGCGGCCTCGACCACCTGGGTCAGGTCGTTCGCCTCGCCCATCGTGCCGAAGTAGGAGCAGACGAAGTCGTCCGCGCCGACGCCGAGCTGTGCGCGCAGGTCGCCGGGATCGAGATCCGGTGAGAAAAGGTCGAGGTCGGACGCGTTGGGGATCAGCGCTACCCGCTCGGGATCGACGCCGGTCGCGACGATCCCGTCGCGCATTCCCGGCGAAAGCGCGACGATCTCCGCGGCCGAGCGGTAGACCGCCCGCTCCAGCCAGCGCGCGAAGCGCTGCGCCGCCGGTGATCGCAGCGCGCCCATCTGGATCGGCGCCTCGGGCCAGAGGTCGCGCACCTCGAAGACCAGCGGCGCCCGCCAGCGCCGCGCGGCGGCGATCGCCGGCAGCGCCATCGTCAGTGGCGGGGAGGTTGCGAAGACGACGTCGGGTCGCGGGCCGCGTAGCGCGGCCGCTGTAGCCGCGAGCGCAAAGCGGACGAACGCAAGCAACCGGCGTCCGTAGCCGACGCCTGTCGCACGCACGTAGTCGCCATAGCCGCCGCGTGCCTCGACGACCCGGATGCCGTCGACCTCGCGCTCCCCGCCGTCGCCCGCGGTTACCATCGTCACCTCGTGACCGGCTTCGACCAGACGGCGCGCGAACTCGTACGAGCGTGTGCCGCCCGTACCGTCGCGGGTCATGAAGAACTGGTGTAAGTAGAGAATGCGCACCGTGAGCGCGCATTCTCCACGCAACGGGGGCCCAGCCGCGTGAACCGCCCGCTCGACCTGCTCGTCGCCGGCCTGGCGCTGCTCGTGACCGCCCCGCTGTTGGCGCTCTGCGCGCTCGCGATCAAGCTCGGCTCGCGCGGACCGGTCTTCTATCGCCAGCGGCGCGTCGGTCGCGGCGGCGTTCCGTTCGAGCTGATCAAGCTGCGCACGATGGTCGTCGGCGCCGAGCACAGCGGCGCAGGGCTCTACATCGAGGACGGCGACACGAGGATCACCCGCGTCGGCCGCACGCTGCGCCGCTTCTCGCTCGACGAGCTGCCGAACCTGCTCAACGTCGTGCGCGGCGAGCTGGCCGTCGTCGGCCCGCGCCCGACCGTGCAGGTCCAGGTCGACCGCTACACGCCGCACCAGCGCCGCCGGCTCGAGGTCAAGCCGGGCATCACCGGCTGGGCCCAGGTCAACGGCCGCACTTCTCTCTCCTGGCCGGAGCGGATCGAGCTCGACGTCTGGTACGTCGACAACCGCTCGCTCGCGCTCGACCTGCGCATCCTCGCCCGTACGGTGCGGATGCTGATCACCGGCCACGGCCTCTACAGCAGCGACCTCGAGCAGGGCTGGGGCGACCCACCCAGCGGTTAGTCGGCGGTAGTTCGGATCCGCAGTTGCTCGTTCGCGACGGGAACCCTGCCGTCGAACTCGAACCCGCTCGTGCCGACGCGTGCGTGATCGGCCTCGAGCCACCAGCGCCCGCCGCGACGCCGCAGGTGCATCGTCAGCCGGCCCGTGAAGTTGCCGACACAGGTTCCTACGCAAGCGTCCATCGTGTGGACGAAGCCGCCGTGTCCGTCGGCGGTCAGCCGACCCTTCCAGGGCGCGAGCTTGCCCAGGGCCGACGTACCCACCCGTGGCCGTTCCGGGCACCGGTACACGTCTCCGCAACCGGTTCCGTCCGGACCCGTCAGGTTCATCCAGTCCATGTAGGTGCGCCCGCCGCGACCCACGACCACCTGGAAGTCGGAGATCTCGCATCGCTTCGCGAAGCTGAAGTCGCCGAACCCGGTCAGCAACTCGAAGTCCATGCGGCCCTCCTCGACGCGGATGCGGCAGCTGTCAGGCACCGGCTGGAGGATCAGGTTCGTGTGTTGCTCGACGCGGCCGTCGCCGAGCGCCGGACACGGCCTCCCGTCGCGGTCGAGCGGCATGAGCGGGCGCCCGCGCGGGGGAGGGAACCGCCGCGACCGCGCCGCGACCACCCGTCGCCTCACCAACGAGACCGGCAGGCCGATCGGCGCGGCGAGCTTCCAACGCCCGCCTTGCCGGACCAGCTCGACATCGGCCGGCCACCTCCTGCGCGGATGGGTGACTCGCGCGGTCGCGCGATCGCCGCGCACGGTCACGCCTGTGATCGGCGGATTGGCGAGGCTGCGCCAGCCACCGCCCTGCTCGATCGTCCGGAAGCCGTGGCGCACGTTCGCGGCGCAGTCCTTCGGTTGCCCATGCGCGAACGAGCCCGCGGAGCGGTCGGCCGCGCGGGTCATCGCGGAGCAGAGCCGATCGACGTCGCCTTCGAGGAAGCTGAGCTGCAACTCGTGCACGGCCGCGATGACGGCCGCCTTCTCCCCGCGGCCGTCGACGCCAGACGCACACGACCCCGGCCGGAGGTCGCAGATCTTCGCCACGTCGTCGGTGCCGAAGGAACGTACGAGCGGATCGTCCGATTTCTCGCTGCAACCCGCTAGCGCGGTTACAGCAACGATCAGGCTCGATATGAGGCCCACGGCACCGGCCGCGTGGCTCGTGGGTCTCGACACGTGCGGTCCCTCCCGTACCGTCGTTGCGAGGTTGACACTAGCCGAGCTGACTGCGCCGTGCTAGTCGAGGATCAGGGCGGTCCAGAGGTGCGCCGCGGCCACGCCGCGGAGCGGACGCCAAGCCTCGGCGCGGTCTTCTACCGTGATCGCCGGCAGCGCTTGGCCGTCACGCCCCAGCGCCTGGCGTAGCCCGAGGTCGCTAACGGGGATCGCGTCGCGCAACCCGAGGCCACGCAGCCCGACGTAGGCGGCCGTCCAGGGACCGATGCCGCGGATCTCCTGCAGCCGGTTCATGCTCGCGGCGTCGCCATATGCGAGCGAAAGGTTCCCTGTCGCAAGCGCTTCCGCGAGCCCTCGGATGGCTCCGGAGCGAATGGCTGGCAGTCCAACTTCCTCGAGTGGCGCCTGGGCGAGGTCGATCGGCGTGGGGAAGCGGTGCGTCAGCCCGGGGTGGTTGGTCGTTAGCGGTGTCCCGAATCGCTCGACCAGCCTTGCCGTCAGCGTCGTGGCGCCTGCTACCGATATCTGCTGACCGACGATCGCGCGCACCGCGATCTCGAATGGAGCCATGGTTCCCGGTATCCGCAGCCCGGGCCGCTTCTCGACCAGCGTGCCGAGCGCCGGATCCGACCCGAGCGACTCGATGGCGGCGGCCGGGTTCCACGATCCGTCGATCAGCCGCTCGACCAGCCGGCCGATCTCGGGCAGCCGTTCGGTGTCCGCGTCGGTCGCGATCCGCGCCTCGCCGCTAGTCGTCGCGCCGGCGATATCGACTTCGACAAGCGCTGGGGCGTCACCGAGATCCAGCACCCGAGTGTAGATGCCGTCGGCCACCTTCTCGACGCCGGCGATCGTGCGCAGCGACAGATAGGCAAGCAGCGCGTCACCGTCGAATGGCAGCTCGACCTCGACTGCTCCGGCGGCCACGCTCAGCGCGGGCTGGGCAGTGCTGGACCGCCCGCCTCGCCGACGATCCCGCGCGCCCATGCGCGAAGCTCGTCGCGGGCGAGCACGCGTGGCACGTGCAGGCGGAGCGGTCGAACGTCGCCGCGGTCGAGCGCGTCCAGGAGCTGCAGCGCGGCTCCCTCGTCCGGTCTGGACGACGGGCACAGGAGCAGTCCCATCTGCTCGCCCTGGAGCGGGATGCCCCACGAGACCGGCGTGTTCTCTCCCGCGATCACGTCGCAGGCGCGCGCCGTCTGGGCGTTGGGGATGAGGACGAGGTCCGTTCCCTCGCTGACGGCGCCGAGCAGCTGGCGGAGCGTTGCCTCGTCGAGCGCGGCATGCCAGTCCTCGCTGAGCTTCCAGGTCTTGCCGCCACGGCTGCGCCCGTCGCTCGGTGCGCGGCCCTGTGGCTCCAGCACGCCGTGGGTCTCGAGCGTGCGGATCGCGCTGATGCTGCCCGGGTCGCGCCCAAGCGCCCTGGCGATCTGCACCTTGGTCAGTCGGCGCCCA
>CAMLNW010000046.1 GCA_946481495.1 uncultured Actinomycetes bacterium | reverse complement strand
CGCGCGATTGAGGTCGCTCTCGTCGCCGGTGATCCGAACGTGGACGTTTCCGCCGCCGCCGGGTGGCACTACCGGCCCCCGAGCTCGTCGTCGAGGACCGCGCCGAGGTCGTCCGGGACGTCCTCCCAGTCGGCGGGCTTCGTAGGTTGTGTTGTGTCTGCGTCCATGCGGGCCTCCAGCTCCGCGCGCAGGCCATCGACCAGCAGGTCGACAACCCACGGCGGGCGGCGGTAGTAGGCGTCCTCGGGCTCGATCCCGAAGTGACGACGGAGCAGGTAGAGGTCGACCAGCGCGTCGGCGTCGAGCGCTGGCTCGTGGCCGACTGCTAGCTCACGGAAGAGGCGTTGTGCCTCCTCCGTCAGATAGGGCGCTCGGCGTCCCTGATGTTCTCGACGAACGCGGCGAGCTGCGGGATCGTGACCCCGTTGGCGTCCCACTTCGCCTTGATCAGGTTCGACGGCTTCTTCTTGTGGCTGCCCTGCGGGCGGAGCTTCTTGTCGAGGAACGCGCCGAGCGCCTTGACGAAGTCGCCGCTGTCGGGCGACGCGACGGCCAGCGTGATCGCGACGAGATCGTCGGCGGTCTCCTCCGCGAGGGCCTTGGTCGGCGGGACGGCGACGAACTTGGTTCCCCAAAGGTCGATGACGACGTCCTCGACGGCGTCCGGGATTCCGATGACCTGGCTCATGGCGTGTCTCCTTCTCCCCGTGATCGGGGCGAGTCTCGAAATGGGCAGAGCCCGGCGGCCACTGTGGCCGCCGGGCTCTAGAACTGAGAGGGTTGCTAGGCGCTCGGGTCGTAGCTGGCGGTGGCGTTGACGAGCGTGAACTTGCTCGACGCGCCAGCGCCGTCACTGGTGAGCTTGGCCTGGAAGTCGGCGCCGATCTTGCGCTTGTTCTCCAGGGCCTGCGGGCCGCCGCCGGTGTACTGGGCGCCGTCGCCCTCCACCCAGAAGCGGTACGGGTAGGCCGTCACGCCGATGTTCGACTGCGACTCCCACCGTGCCTTGATCGCGAACCGGGCGGCGCGCAGCAACGCCTCGAGGTCCGCGTTCTTGATGTGGCGCTTCGGCGCCTCGATCACGACGAGCACCGGCCCCTCGCCCTTCTCCGCGCGGCTCGGGAACGCCGACGCGATCCCCATCGACCGGCCGTACTCGAGCGGGTTGGTGATCGTGAGGCTGAACTGGTCGAGATCGAGCGGGTTGCCCTGCCACGTCGTCACCTCGAGACCGCGCCGCATGAACGGCCGGGTCGCGAGCGACTCCGGCAGCGGCGTCAACGACGGGTTGGCGATCGGCTCGTAGAAGAGCGCGGGACCCTTCTTGGAGAGCTTCACGCCGCCAGCGTCGTCGGTGTTGAGCGTGAGCTCGTCGACGCCGCACCCGGACACGTGGACGAAGCTGCCCTCGTCCACGTAGGCGATGATCATGTCGGTCGTGAGGGTGTCCGGCCCGGCGATGCCGTGCGGCGCCTCCCACTCGTGCAGGTGCGCGCCGACCGGCACGACGTTCCCGTCCGGGTCCTCGATGATCCCGTCGCCGGCCGTCGTGACCGGCGGCCCGAGGATGTGCGTGAGGTCGAAGCCGAGCGCGTCCGGGTAGGCGCGCAGTGAACGCGACCACGTCGGGTTGTGCTCGTCCTCGGAGATCTGCAGCGGCTCGTCGACGCCGCGCAGCTCGTCGTCGATCTCCATCGGCGACGACCCTGGCGAGTTCTCGACGCTCTGCGCTGGCGCGTCGAGCGTCTTGGTCGACAGGTCCGGCGCCGCGCCCTCGTAGCCGGGGGTGTCCTCAAATCGCTCTCTGACGTATCCCTTGGGCATCGCCTACTCCTCCCCGGTCGCGGCGGCGACCTCGGTCTGAACTGCGTTGACATCAGCGTTGGTGGCCTTCTTGCCGAGGCTGCGCAGCTCCCTGGCCGCCTCGATCCCCTCGCCGCGCGCCTGTGCGCGCGCCTCGCGCCCCTCCTGCGCCTGCTTCTCGCTGACGCGCACGAGCTTGACCGCGCAGCCCTCGTCCTTGGCCAGCGTCTCGGCGGCCTTCAGCGAAGGCTCGCGATCACCACCGACCGGCGACGGGATCGTCGGGTGGACGTGGCCAACGCCACGAATGACGTGCCACTCGGCCGGCGCGCCGCCGAGGGTCAGCAGCAGAGCGGGCACGGTGCCCGCGGTGGGCGGCGTGATGATCGCCTCGAGCTTCGTCACCGCCGTCTTGCGCGGCGCGCCATCGGTGACCGACGTCTCAGCCAACAAGAGCCGCTGGGCCAGCGTGGCATCACCGGCGGCTGCCGCGACCAACTGGTCGACGGTCAACTTCTCGTTGACCAAGCACTCGGCCAACAGCTCGTCGGTCATCGCCCCGACGTCGAATGATCCGTCATCGCGGATCGGGAACCCGTCGAGCTCGACGACGGCAGGGGTCGTGTTCGCGGCCTCGTCGGCCGCTGGTGTGTCGGACATGGGAACCTCCGTTGAGGGGTTGCGGTTACTGAACGAGGCGGTGCGTTGAGACGGTGATCTCGTAGCCGCACAGAGGGCGGCGTCGGTCCTGCTCAACGAACGGCTGGCAGTCGGTGACCTTCGCCTCGAGCAACGGGTCGATGCCGAGCGAGGTATCGGCGTCGATCGCCGCGATGAACGCCTCTGCGGCGTCGACCATGCCCTGCTGGGCGGGCTGTGCTTTGGCGAGGTCGAAGTAGAGCGAGACGCCGAAGTCCAGGAACCAGTCGTCGGAGTGCAGTTGCGACTCGGCCTCGTCTGGATTCGTGCGGCGAATGACCGGCACGCCGACGGCGCCAGCCGGCGGCGAAACGGTCTTGGGCTCCCAGAGCTCGCCCTTGAGGTCGATGCTCTCGATGATGGCTACGAGCGCCTCAGCGATCGGTGTGATGACGACGCTGCTCATGGCGAATGCTCGATCGGATCGAAGGTCGATAGGACCCCGCGCAGGATCTCGTTGTCGATCCGCTCGCGCCGGCCGTGCAGCTCGCGGACGATCACGTAGTTGCCGCGGCGGCGCGCGCGATCGCGCGGGCGCTTGCCGCCGAAGTCGAACCAGCCGACCGCGCGGTTGAGCGCGCCGCGCAGCCGCGACGCGATGAAGACGGTCGTACGGTCGCGCTTGACGTAGAGACTGCCGCCGAAGCGTCGCGAGCCGAACGTCCGCTTGATGGCGGGCAGGACCGCGGTCTCCCCCGCGCGCTGGATCGCGTCGCGCATCGCGGCGTTGAATCCCCGGCGCGCAGCGCGGAACTCGGCCGAGGTCTTCTCGACGCCCTCAATGTGCGCCTCGACGCGAAACGCTGGGCCGCCGCTGCCGGCGACGCCGATCCGGCTCTTGCTGGCTCGCGCGCGGCGCGGCATCAGCCGATGCTCTTTCGCTCGTAGCCGCGCAGGCCGTACCGGACGGCGGCAGGTAGCGCCTCGGGCTTCTGCAGCCGGCCCTCATCCACGCTGTAGGCGGTGGAGAAGGCGCTGATGTCGTTGCGCGACCAGATCAAGACGGTGATCCCGCACCAGTAGGCGACGTCCTCGGGTACCTGTGCGAATCCCCACTGGCCCTCGACGGCGACTTCGCAGACCTCGCCGTCACGGCGGCCGTGCAGCTCAAGCCACTGCTTGACGCCGTTGGGTGCGGGGATCGGCCGGACGCGGTACTGGCCCGCTTCGAGCACGACTTGATCGCCCTCGGCGAGGTCGGCGAAGAGCGTCACCGACTCCGGCTCGCCGCGGAGGTCGTACGGCGCGAGGTCGAGGAACGATCCCCTGGCGAGGAAGTTGCGGGTCTCGGCGGCGGTGGTGGCTGGGGCGAACTCCCGGCGGCAGTGGTCGATGATCGACCGCGAGGCGGCGGTGATCATCGTCTGTAGCGTGCCGTCCGGGATCGAGTCCTCGTCTTGGAGGAGATCCCGGACGGCAGCGGCCGTCGTGAGGTCGAAGTCGGCCTCAGGCACGGTGCTAGTCGGACGCCTTGGCGTCGTCCTGCTCGAGCAGCTCGATCAGCGCCGCGTTCGACACGACGCCGCTCGGGTACTCGATCTTGCGATCGTCGAGCAGCTTCTTGAGCGCCGGCTGCTTCAGGGCGGTGTAGTCGGGCGGCGGGTCGCTCTTGCCGCCGCCGGTCTCGGCGGGTGCGCCCTTCTCCGACTTGTCGTCGTTCTTCTTGGGGGCCGGCTTCTTGCCCTTGGCCTTGGAGCCGAAGTCGAACCAGTCCGGGAAGTCGCGCTCGAGCTGCTCGGCCTTCTCGTCGGAGACCTCGCGCGACTCGCCCTCAACGATGCGGAACTCCTCGCCGGTGGCTGGATCGGACCCCTGGTAGGGGCGCTTTGCGGTGATCGTCTTCACGGTGATCGTGTTCCTCTCTCCTGTAGTCAGCGGCACCGGCCAGAGCCGTCAGCTACTCGGCCCTGGCCGGTTGGGTTGCGCTGGATCAGGTGGCGTCGACGTTGACCGAGACGGCGATGGCCGGCTCGCCCTCGTAGCGCTCCTCAAGCGCCTGGCGGGTCGAGACCTTGACCGCGTCCTGGTCGGACTCGCTGTAGAGCTCGCGCAGGAACTCGACGGTCAACTCGCGCCGGGTGCCGCGCAGCAGCGCGCGGCGGTGGACGGTCGCTGCGATCGTCTTGGTCTCGGTGACGCCATCGTGAATGCCGGCCGCCGTGAGGTCCTCGCGGACGTACTCGGACACGATCAGCGGCACGCCGTCAGCGCGGCCGAGCTCGCCCGTGAGCACCGTGGCGTTGGCGCCGTACTTGTCGACCGTCTGGACCTTCTCGTCGCCGAGGAGGTCGATGTAGGCGCCCATGCCGATGATGTGCACGAGCTGGCCGGGGTCGATGCCGTACTTGCCCATCGCCTTGCGGTTGGCGCGGAGGCCGGCGACCGTGAGGTCCCCGCCGCCGTGGTCGCGCTCGGCGCCGTTGGCGTTGGCGACCTGGCGGATGCCGTCCCAGTTCTTCCGGGGGTCGTCGGCGCCGTTGGAGTCCGAGTCGCGGTGCGCCCCGGTGGCGTCGCCGTTGATGGCGGCGTCCTCGAGGTCGGCTGCGGTGAACTCGACCAGCTCCTCGCGCAGGAACGGCAGCACGGGAACGATCGAGTCCTCCTGCGCCTCCTTGGAGGTCAGGATCTCGCTGGCGAACTTCGCCGCCGCTAGGACCACCTTGCGCGTGCCGGGCGTGATCTTCTTGATCTTCGTCTGGCCGGTGTCGGCGGTCTGCTCGGTGTGCCGTCCGCCGCGGACGCGCTGGAGCGCGTACGCCGGGATCTCGAACGGGTTCGACGGCATCCCGATCACCGGGATGAACGCCAGCACCCGCAGCGCGAGGTTGACCCGCTCGATGAGCTGGGCGGACAGGACCGTCGGGACGAACTCGGCGCCCTCCTCGGCGGTCTGGGTGTCGAACGCGGCGCGCATCGCCGGGGCGAACTGCGTCCGGTAGTAGTTGGTCTGCCGCACGTCGGTCACGCCGCCGCGCGCGCCGAGGATCGTGCCGAGTAGGACGAGGTTGTCCGCACGGGTGCGGAACTCCTCGATGTCGGCGGCCTCGCGACGGAGGACCGCCGCGGTGTCCCGCGCCGGCAGCTCGAGCAGCGACCGGAACCGCTCGCCCGGCGTGCCGCCGAGCAGCTCGCGCTCGGCGTCGCGGGCGTTGCCGTCACCGTCGAGGTTGACCGCCTCGGGGGTGTAGCCGCGCCGCTGCGCATTCTCCTCCATGACCTCCTGCGCGATGCGCTGGACGGCCTCGCGATCGAGCGCGCCTTCGCGCATCTCCGCGACGGCTGCCGTCAAGCGCTCGACGCCCGCGGACACGGTCTCGATGGTGGCCTCGGCGGTCTCGCCGCCACGCAGGCGCGGGATGAGCCGGCCCTTGTGCTGGTGGTGCAGAGTGATGGTTCGCATCTGGGAGCTACTCCTTTCCCGTCAGGGAATCGGTTGTACGGTCGAGCGACGCGCAGATCTCCGCGAGCCGCTCCTGATCCCCGCTGGCGGGGTCCTGCTGGTGCCCCGTCTGGGGCTCCGTCTCGTCGGCGGCCGGCGCCGGCTGGTAGTCGTCGGCCCGCCCGCCGCGGCCGCCACTGCGCGGGTTGCGCACCATGCGCGCGACGGTCGCCTCGAAGGTGTCGACGCGATCGGCCATGCCGAGCTCGACGGCGCGGCGCGCGGTGACGCACCGTCCCTCACCGAACCCGGACTTGACGGCGGACTGGCGGACGCCGCGGCCTTTGGCGACGTCGCCGGTGAACAGCCCGCCGGCGTAGATGTAGGTCGGGTCGATCCCGAACTTCTCGTTCCAGCTGCTCCAATCGTTGTGGAGCATGTAGACGCCGATCGAGCCGATCTGGCCTGACGGGGTGACGATGACCTCGTCGGCCTGCGAGGCGATCCAGTAGGCCGCCGACGCGCAGAGGGTGTTCGTGACCGCGACGATCCGCTTGGTGCCGCGCGCCTCGCGCAGCTCGGCGGCGGTCTCAGCGACAAGCGACGTCGACCCACCCGGCGAGTTGACGTCGATGAGGATCGACGCGACCTCATCGTTGTTGAGCGCGTCGCGGAGCGAGGCGCGGAAGCCCTGGAGGCTGGTGCCCCCCATGAGCATGCTCAGCAGGCTCGCGCCGGGGGTGATGACCCCCCGGAGGGGAAGCACCGCGACGCCGCCCGTGAGGTTCGGCGATCGCAGCATGGCGAGCTGCGCTGCGTGTGCCTCGACCTCGTCCGCGGTTGGGAGGCCGGCGGTGCCGGCAGCGCTCGAAGTCAGGATGCCGCGGATGGCGGGCAGGGTCTCGGCGAGAACCGCCCAAGCGTGGTCGTGATCCCTCATTGGTCCTCCGTGGTAGTTGGCGGGGTGCCGGCGGACGGCAAGTTCTCGCGCTGGCGGACCTCGTCGCGCTCCATCCAGCCCCACTTCGGGTCGAGCGCAAGTCGGTAGAACTCGGCGCGCGCCTTGGAGTCGGGGCGCAGGAGGTCCTCGCGCAGGAACTCGCAGAAGTGCGTCTTTTGTCCGGTGGGGCGCGGGAAGAGGTCGCGATCGAGCGTCAGCGCCTGCTCAACCTTGCGCAGCGGGTTGTGCAAGGTGAACTTCAGGAACGACAGGACGTCGGACTCGCGGTTGCCGTAGGTGTTGGTGTCACCGACGGGCGCGCCGAGCATGGAGCGCGGCAGGTTGAAGATGTCGGCTACGTCACCGTTGCTGGCCCCCTATAGCTCAAGGAACTGGAGGTCCTTGATCGGAATCCCGACGGTCTCGAACTCGGCACCGTTGTCGAGCAAGCCGATCTCGCGGTTGCCGCGAATACGCGACATGAACTCCTTGCGCATCCGCTCGCGAACGTCCGCGTCCTTGATCTCCTCCTTGACCTTCAGGAAGCCCGGCGGGATCGCGAAGTCCCGGAAGAAGCGGGCGCCGTGCTTGCGCATCGCCAGGCCCATGCCGATCGTCTCGCGCTGAAGCCCGATCGGTGAGACGCCGTTGACGCCATCGACGGTGTAGAGGCGGATGTAGATCAGGTCGCGCTGCGACCAGCGGCGGGCGAGCCCGGTACGCAGGGACTCGTGGAAGACGAGCTGACCGTTGTTGAGCCGCTCGACGGTCATGCGACTCGGCTCGATCGCGTGCAGCGCAGATGGAAAGTCCCGACCGCCGATGAACTCCTTGCCGATGTACATCCGGCCCCAGCTGGCGAAGTGGTTGAAGAGCATCGTCCAGAACTCGACGGCCGTCATCCCTGGATTCGGCTGCTCGTGAAGCAGCTCGTACGCGGGATGGTCACTGGCGCGCTCGCGGCCGTCGTCAGTAGCGCTGTAGGTCATCAGCGGCAGCGCGCCAGTCGGCTCCGACAACAGCCGGATCGCGCGGAAAACAGCCGGCAAGGTCGCGGCCCGGTCGACGCTGACGTACTCGCCCGACTCGGACGCGGCGGGAAGCATTCCGCCGAAGAGCTGCTCTACGACGGTCGTGCCGCCGAGAGCGTTGGTCGATAGGCCCGCGCCGCGCGCGAGCTTCTGAGCGATGCTCACGGTGGCTAGCCCTCCTCGCCCGCGGCGACGATGATCGCCCCGACGGCGAGCAGCGCGCCGCCGACGATCAGGCCGGTGCCGAGGTCGTGCAGGCCGAAGCCCGTCGCGACCATGATCCATCCTGCGAAGAGCGCCGAGGACGTGTTGGCCTGCTTACGGGCGCGCGCTCCGGTGGCGATCGCCACCATACGCGTGCGGCCCAGCAGAGCGCGAAGCCGGGCCTTCATAGGAGTGCCTCCTCGCCGCGCGCGGCGCGGCGCTCCCAACTCGAATCAGATCCGTCTAGCACGGGCTCTACTCCCATCATCAGCGTTATCAGTGCGTCGATCACCTTCTTGGAGGCGGCCTTGGAGAACCGCTCGTCGCTCTCGCCGACAGCCTTCGTGCCAGCGGCGAGAACGTGCGACCGCAGGACCGGGTCGCCGTCGTGGGCGAAGCCCTGGCGGTCGATGACCTCGAGCAGTCGCTCCGTCGCGGGCGCCTGGTGGCGCGGGTGCGGCGGAAAGTCGAGGATCGTCAGGCCGTCGTCCTGCTCGAGGATCTCGGCCGACTCCGAGAAGAAGTAGGCGTCGAAGACGAGGACGTCGATCTGGTAGCCGAACTCGCCTTCGGGGTCCTGCAGCTTGCGGATGTAGTTGCGAATGCGCCGCTGGCCGATCCGCTCGCCGCTGACGTACTCGTGCGCGGCCGGCTTGGGTCTGCGTGGGTCCTTCGGGTTGAGCGCCCAGACCTTCGCCAAGGGCACGATCCGACCGTCGTCAGGCCGGCGCCACAGGACGGTGCAGGCCGCCGTGTCGCGCACCTGCGCAGCGTCGACGACTACCACTACCCGCGCGCCACGCGGCGGGCGCGGCTTGGACTTGTCGAAGCAGGCATCCCACTGCCTCTCCTTGATCCGCGCGTCGTCCGCCTGCGCCCAGACGTTCGCTCGGTAGCGCGCGAACTGCGCGACCTCAAGGTTCTCCGCAGCGTCCTCGAGTCCGGCGATCGTCACGAACGACGCCGGGTTCGCGAGCTTGACGACTCGCAGATCCTGCAGGTCGTCGCTCTTAAGACACGCCCACTCGAGCATGCACGTTCGCCGTGACGGCGAACGGGCGATGTTGAGCCGGCCGTCCTTGTGCTTGACGCACCGCCCGCGCCGGTCGAGCTTCAACCCTCGCCGGACCTCGCCGCCCGCGTGCTCATGGGCGTACATCCGCGCCCGCTTGATGCCAAGCGCAGACGTCTCCTCATCATGGCCGGCGGTCGAGATCGTCACGACCAGGCCGTTGCGCTTGAACGTCGCAGAGCGGAGCGCCGAGTACAGGCTGTCGTTGTCGTGGGCGTGCAGCTCGTCGATCAGCGCCAGCGTCGGGTTGTACGAGTGCCGCTTGCCGCCGCCCTTCGACTGGTCGGACGCGAGAACACGGATGAACCCGAGGTCTCGGCGAGAGCGGATCTCGCGCGTCGCCTTGCGAACCAGCAGCAGCGCCTCAAGCTCAGGCTCTGACTCCACGAAGTGCCGCGCGAAGCGGTACATCGTGTCGGCCTGCTCCTTGTCGGCAGCGCCGATGAAGCACTCCGCGTTGCGCGTGACCAGCAGGTGAAATACCGCCAGCGCCGCGAACAGCAACGTCTTGCCGTTGCCCTTCGGCAACAGGACCAACAGCTCCGCGCGATTCTTCGCGAAGACCTCGCGCAGGATGAACTTCTGGAACGGCTCGAGCTTGATCGTCCGCGGCGGCCCGTCGTACTCGACGTCGTCGACCGGCAGCGTCAGCAGCTCGCAGAACCAGACGAAGTCGTCGTAGCACCACCGCAGCGGACCCTTGCGCCGGCGCCGGGGCGCGCTACGCGATCGGGTTCGAGCTGGAGCCTTCTTCGCCGGAGCCGCCGTCGCGAGCAGACAGGTCGCGACGATGAAGATCCAGCGGACGATCGTCAGCACGCACGGCCCCGCGAGCTACGTGAGCGCGTCGCCGAACTTCCCACCCGTCGCACGGGTCCGCTCAAGCTCGTGCTGCTCGCGCGCCTTCGGCGTGAGAAGGAGCTCCTTCGCGTACTCGTGAGCATCGCGCTCGGCCTCCCGCGCGGTCTTGACGTTGGGGTTCTGAACCAACTGCCCCTGCGACCCATGCGTGGTGAGTTGGAGCCGACCATTGCTGTCGATCAACTCCTCGCGCGCGCAGCGGGCGCGCTGCTCGGCACGGACGTAGCGCTCAAGCGCCTTGACGTCCGACGCCTCCCAAGTGTTCTGCTCCTCCAGGAACTTGATCGTGTCCTTCCACAACTTCTCCGACTCCTTGTCGAAGTCCGCGGGAGGGGGAAATTTGGGACGTGGCATGGTCGTTTCGGTGCAGGTTGGGGAACGGGTCGGTACGGATTCGGAACAGCCGCCGCGTGCGCACGTGGATTAGATGTCGCCGGAAAAACCCAGCCGAATCCGACGTTTTTGTGTGCGCAGCTAGGCGCGATTCCGGGAAGGTTCGTCGCTAAAAAACCGGTGCCGGGCGAGCGCGTCTACAGCTCTCGTCAGGTCAGTGACCCGACTAGCGCGGCGGTCGCCCTCGTAGCGCGAGTGGCAGGTACCGCAGAGCCAGCCGGTGTTGTTCAGCTCGTCGGCGCCGCCCTCGCGGCGGCCGGTGAAGTGGTGAAGGGTGAGCCGCCAGTCCGAGCCGCAGACCCAGCACTCCAACGGTCGCAACAGACGCTTCGCCTTCGCGACGAGCGCCTTCCACTCAGGCGACTGGTAGAAGCTCTCGCCGTCCTGCTTACGACGGCACTCAGGACACCGGCCCCGAACCATCTGCTTGGCAGCGAAGCGGCCACGACAGCCGATGCACAGACGCTGACGAGCCACGCCGACCTACGCAGGCGAGACGCTCGGCGGCGGCGAAGCATCGGCCTCAACGAGCTGAGCGGACAGCGCGAAGTGCTGAACCTCAGCCTCGTCGACCAGCTTGATCGCCGACCCGAACGGCAGCGTCGCAGCGTGAGCAGCAACGACATCGGTCACCGACTCGCCCTCGCCGACCGGCAGGTAGTAGGCCGCCAGCGTCGTCGGCGGCTGGCCCTCCTGCACGACGCGACTGTGGTCCGGCGTATCGACGATGACGTAGACACCCATTAGGCGCGCACCGTGGCCGACGCGCGCAGATCCTTTCGTGCCTGGTTGAGCGCACTGACCTTCGCGTACTCGGTCATAGTCCTCCACGCCTTGCCGTGCCGCTGCTTCGCGAGCGCCAGGCACTCGGCTTGGCTCGGGGTGCTGCCTTGCATCGCTGTCTCCTTCGGTGAAGGGGTGGGACCCCTGCGCGGCGTGCCGATCAGCATCGGACGCCCTCGCACACGCGCTTGACTCCCCGACCGGGTCGGGGAGCCTCAGACGCAGGGAGAAGATCTCTCCGCCGAGGTCAAGGCGTACGAGGTCCTGTAGCACTCGCGGGCCGATCCCTTCGCACTGCGGATCGCAATCCTTCGGCTCGCCGAGTAGTACACCGACCCAGGCGGACGGAACGCGCGCGCGTCAGCGCTGAGCGCCTGGGGCCTGGCTTATCTCTCGCTTGTCGCGGTCGACGATCACGCCGTAGACGAAACCCTCGCCGTCGTTCGCCCAGCGCTCGACTTGGTCGAGCAGCTCGTTGACATCGATCCCCAACTCGACCGCGACCGGATCAAGCGCAACCACGTCAAGCAGGAGCTCCAACTCGACTAGCCGAGTGCTGCCATCGCCCGTACGCACTGGAACCCGGCAATTGGTCTCGCCATCAGCCACGGTAGAACCTCATCACCCATCGCCATAGGCGCACTGGCCACCGCTTGCGCGGCAGACCCACCATCTCGGGCGGGACGCGGTAGATGTCAGCAATATCGTCGCGACGCACTGGCTGCATGCTACGCCGCCTGCCGTCCGGCGCTGATCTTGGCCTTGATCGCCGTCACGCGCTTGCGCATGACGCGGATGTCCGAGCTGATGTCAACGCCGCGCGCGTCGGCTAGCTCTTGGAGGCGATCAAGCTCGACGTCACTAGCAGCCAAGTCGATCAGGCGGTCGAGCGCGTCCGCCTGTCGATCAGTGTGCTCGCTCTCGCGGAGATCCTTCCCGTCGTCGGTCCAGCCACGCGGCGGTGCCCACTCGGGGTTGCCCTCCTCGTCGCGCTTCGCCAGGTCAGGGTCCGTCGTGTAGCCCGTCTTGCCGAGGTAGCGCGTCGGCTCCTCGCGCACGACCTCCGTCAGCCTGACGGCGTGGCAGCCCTCATGGTCGCCGCTGGTAATCGGCCAGTGGTCCTCTACGCGAGCGTGGCAGCTCGCGCGCTTACCGACGCCGGACTGCAACGGCACGATCGCGCCGATGGCTGGCGGTCGCTGGCGGATCAAGACCTCGTCGATCTTGCCCTGGCGCAGCGCTCGCAGTTCATCGCGATCGACGATCACCGCTCGACCTCGAACGCGAGCCGCCACAGGCATAGCTCCGGGTCGTAGGAGCCGTGCATTTCTGTCCACAAGCGCTCGAACTCGGCAGCGCTTGCGAAGCCCTCTCGGCGGGCCTCGGCATCGTCAAGGTGGCCCAGCTCGACAAGCTCCACTGTCGTCAAGCGAATGTGACCGATATTCGTCACACCACGGCCAGGGTTGACCGCGACGACCTGACCGACGCGATAGCGGCACTCCTCGCGCCACCACGGCGAGCGCGGGTTGTCCGACGGCATCCGTCGCGTGACCGTCTTCTCGCCGACCATCACCTTCGCCGCCAGGTCCGCCTTGAAGATCACGCCGCACCCCTAGACAAAGCAGACCCCGTCGCACTCGGCGTCGACACCAAGGTCGAGCTGGCCGTGATCGGCAGGAATCAGATCAGCGGTGCGCAGCGGCTCCATCGTCTTCAGGACGAACTGCTCGCGACCGTCGCGCGTAGTGCGCATCGCCTCGTCAGCCGCGCACGCCTTCTCCCACGTCTCGGGATCGCTGTCGCGCATGTCGGCGTAGCGGCGCCCTGACGAGAACGGGCAGAAGTAGCAAGCCGACTTCGGGGGCAGCGGATAGTCGTGGTCGATGAGCCACTGCCCGCAGTCGCGCCGTGACATCTCCAGCTCGATGAACGGATGCCGGTTCGACGCCCACTTCACATCAGCCGGCTTGACGCGCTCGATCTCATCCGTCGTGATGCCAATCCACGTCTCGACCGGACGATCAGGCCCAAAGCCACGGTCACGGAGCAACGTCCGATAGGGACGGATCTTGAACTGCGACGTGCATTGCCGCTGACCAAGCGACACTGAGCGATCCTCGTTACGGCGATACAACGGGATCGGGTTGAAGTCGCCCGCCGTCGATGCCTCAAGCAGATCGCCCGCAGTCGTCGTAGCGACCTCGATCCCCGCCCGGTAGGCAGCCATCCGCAAGAACGCAAGCCACTCGTAGACGCCCGGCGGCTCACGCTGCGTATCAGCGAACACCGCAAGCTCAGGCTGCTCGCCCAAGCCCTCCAGCTCGCCGTGAACAGCCATCAACAGCAACGCGCTCGACTGGACGCCAGCGCCCAACGAGATCACAGGCGTCCGCACCGTCACGCGGCCACGCTCGCGGTCGCGTCTGGGTAGGTGTCGTTGATCCGCTGCGACAGGCCGAGCTCGGCAGCCATCGCGAACACGTCCGGGCAGTGCTCAGCTAGAACCGGACGTGTTCGCGATGGCTGCCGAG
>CAMLNW010000045.1 GCA_946481495.1 uncultured Actinomycetes bacterium | reverse complement strand
ACAAGTGGTGCAAGCAGGCCGAGTGCCGCGGCCGCTGGGGCCGGGCCACGGGCTGGACGCGCGTCTCGCGCGGCAGCCACGCAGGTCACGTGCCCACCGACGAACTTCCCGGCAATGGCTTGCATGAGCGCACCGCGACGGCTGAGACGATCCGTCTGGTCCCGCTCGAGGGGATCGACAAGACGCGCTACCGGCGCCTCGACCCGGGCATCTCACCGCCCTGGGAGAAGGACGCATACGCAAATCCGGAGGTTCCGGGGTCATGAGCGGCTACCTTTAGAGGTGACGCTGGCTATCGAAAGCGAGGCACTCCCGCAATGGCGAGGACCGTACGCGAGCAGCAGGACAAGCGACGCGAGGAGAAGCTGAAGCAGGTTCAGCAGCAGGTCGAGGAGGGCTCGCTCGTGATTCGCAAGATGACCACGGCGGAGCGCAAGGCAAATCCGCCCCGGCCGCCACGGGAGAAGAAGAAGCGCTGAACCTGCCAGACTCCGGCCGCTCATGGCGGCAGACCGGCCGATAGAACGCGGCAGGGCACTTCTCGACGCCCTCGCTCACAAGGCGGAAGGCGTCAAGGTCTTGGCCGACGCGGGCATCGTCAGACCGGTTCGTCCGGACAAGCTGGTCGGAGTCGTCTCGACGCTCAAGCGCTGGGGGCGTGGGCCCGCCTCCGGATACATCACATCCGGGCGGCTCTGTCCCGACACCACCGCAATCGTGGACGAGCGCGGATCGCTCAGCTTCGGCGAGCTCGACCGGCGCACCAACGCGCTCGCCAATTCGCTCGCCGCTGCCGGCTTGGAGGAGGGCGATGGCATCGGGATCATGTGCCGCAACCACCGCGGGTTCGTCGAGGCGACGGTCGCGACCGCCAAGCTCGGCGCCGACGCCCTCTATCTGAACACCGCGTTCGCCGGCCCGCAGCTCGCCGAGGTGGTCGAACGTGAGGGGCCGACTGCACTGATCTACGACGAGGAGTTCTCCGGCCTGCTCGATCGGGCAGGAGCGGACCGCTCGTGCTTCGTCGCATGGTGTGACAGCGACGATGTCTCCGATCCGACGCTCGACGATCTGATCGCTGCTGGCTCCGACGAGCTACCGCCTGTTCCCGACCATGTCGGCCGAACGGTGATCCTGACGTCGGGCACGACTGGCTCGCCCAAGGGCGCGAATCGCTCGTCGCCGACCTCGCTCGACCCGGCGATCTCGCTGCTTTCGAAGATCCCGCTGAAGCGCGGTCAGACGACCCACATCGCCGCGCCGCTGTTCCACTCCTGGGGATTTGCGCATTTCACGATCGGGCTGATGCTCAACTCCACGCTGGTCCTGCATCGCCGCTTCGATCCAGAGGCAAGCTTGGCGGCGATCGCGCGCTCCCGTGCCGATTCGCTTGTGGTCGTGCCGGTGATGATGCAGCGCATCCTCGATCTGCCTGAAGCGACGCGCAGCAAGTACGACACCAGTTCGCTGTCGATCGTCGCAGCTAGCGGCTCGGCGCTGCCAGGCGACCTCGCAACCGAGTGGATGGACGCTTACGGAGACACGCTCTACAACCTCTATGGCTCGACCGAGGTCGCCTGGGCGACGATCGCCGGCCCTGATGAGATGCGGGCTGCGCCCGGTACCGCGGGCACACCTCCGCGGGGCACGGTGGTACGGCTCTATGATGAGCGCGGCCGGGCGGTTCCCCAGGGTGAGACCGGACGCATCTTCGTCGGCAACGAGTTCCTCTTCGAGGGCTATACCGGCGGTGGCACGAAGGACGAGATCGACGGCCTGATGGCGACTGGCGACGTCGGTCGTTTCGACGCCGGCGGACGGCTGTTCGTCGAGGGTCGCGACGACGAGATGATCGTCTCGGGTGGCGAGAACGTCTTCCCGAAGGAGGTCGAGGATCTGCTCGCCCGTCACGAGGCGGTGACGGAGGCGGCGGCCCTGGGCGTGCCCGACGACGAGTTCGGCCAACGGCTGCTCGGCTTCGTGGTGCGCACACCGGGCGCCGAAGTCGGTGAGGAGGACCTCAAGGCCTACGTCAAGCAGAACCTCGCTCGCTACAAGGTGCCGCGCGAGATCCGGTTTCTCGACGAGCTGCCGCGCAACGCCACGGGGAAGGTGCTGAAGCGCGAGCTCAGGGAGACCGTGTCAGAAGGCTGAGATCGCGCTGAGGCTCGATGCCCCAGCGCTCGCCTGCGGCGATCAGCTCCGGCGTCAGCGCCCAGCGGTCCGGCCGCTCGTCACCGTCGTGATCCGGCGCGCCGCCCTTCAGGGCCATCGATCCTGAGTTGTCGCCGATCGAGCGGATCTCATTCACGTCGGCGGTAGTCAGCATGACGTCGGCCGGCGTAGCTGCCAGCTCGGCGCGCTGATCCTCGACCGACTGAGTGTTGCTGCCGCGCTCCTGGATCAGCGTCGGCACCGTGCAGGCGACCGCATCGTGGGCGAGATTCCACTGGCAGCCAAGCTGCAGCGGCGTCAGTCCGAGCCGGTCGGCGATCGGACGCAGACGGTCGATCCGCTCGCGTCCGCGTTCGATCCAGCCCTGCGGCCGGAACGAACGGTGATCGCGCTCGCCGAGTCCGTCGGCCGAGTTCAGGCCACCCCAGAGCAGACCGCCGTAGTCGACGACGCGCGTGATCACGTTGACCCGCGCCTGCACCGCTGCCGGGAGCGCAAGCTCACCGGGCCACGGCTCGAGCGGGCCGAGGATCGTCATCGCCCAGCCGATCCGGTCGCCGAACCGCTCCAGGCAGTCGATCAGGTCGAGCACGAAGCCGTTGGCGGGACCGGGGGCGACGCCGATCGCGCCGGCTAGCCCGTCGTCGCGTAGCGCGGCCATCGCATCCCAGACGGCTTCACTGGTGTAGCCGACACGGTCGGGGTTGTGCAGCAGCAGCACGTCGAAGCTGTCGACACCGCAGCGGTCGAGGCTGCGCTCGGTCGCCATCCGCAAGTCGTCGGCGTAGCCATCTGGGCCGCGCAGCAGCGGATCGGTGAAGCGCGGGAAGCCTTTGGCGCCCTGGCGCTCGCCGGCGTAGAAGTCGTGCCCGATCGCGCCGACCAGGCAGTAGTCGTCGCGCGGGAGATCGGCGATGGCGCGGCCGACGAGCTCGTCGGCGGCACCCTGGCCGTAGACGTCGGCGGTCAGCAGCGTGTCGATCCCGTTGCCAGGCTGCAACAGCGCCTCCAGGCGTCCCTCGTCGATCGGCTCGCCGAAATGCATGAAGCGGCCGCCGCTCCAAGCGCCGAGGGCGACGTGTCCGGGCGATCTCACTGCCTGGATGCTAGGTCAGAGATCGCTGCGAACGGCCGAAAGATCGGCGGCGAGGTCCGGCCAGATCGGGTGGAGGCGGGCGGCGAGATCGGCGAGATAGAGGTCGGCGGTCATGTCGACGACCGGGATCTCGGTGTCGGGATCGGCGTCCGCATCGTCGAAGATCGCGACGATCCGCGCGACCTCCGCAGCGGCTGCGGGCCGCGTGGCGGCGGCGGGATCGCTCCTGGCGTCGGCGAGGAATGCCGTCAGCGCCGGCCGGTCGAGCTCGCGCGGCACCTCGAGGCGATCGACGATCACGAGGCTGGGGACGGCCTGTCGCAGCTCGCCGAGGGCGGCGAGGCCGAACTCATCGAGCTGCTTCGCCTCGAGCGCCCCCGAGGCGACGATCCTCCGCACGCGCGCGGTGAGACGGTCGGCAGTCGCCGGAGACTCGCTCAGGCGCTGCTCGACCTCGACCGTGGCGATCGTGCGGTTGCGTGCCAGCTCGAGCGCGACGCCGTCGCTCTCCGGCAGCGCGTCTGGGGAGCCACAGGCAGTGACGGTCGCCGCGACCAAGGCGGCGAGAAGTAGCTGCGAGAGCCGCACCTATGCGTCAGCCGCGCTGCTGGCCAGCTCGATCAGCGTCCGCACGCCGAAGCCGGAGGCGCCCTTGCCGACATACGGCCGGCCGAGCTCCCAGGCCGTGCCGGCGATGTCCATGTGGACCCAGGGCACGTCGCCGACGAAGTTGCTCAGGAAGTGGGCGGCCGTGATCGACGACGCCTTGCGCCCGGCGGGGGCGTTGTCGAGGTCGGCGTAGGTGCCATCGACCAGCTTGGCTGTCTCCTTGTGGAGGGGCAGGCGCCAACCGAGCTCGCCGGTGGCCGTGCACGCGGCGTCGACTTCCTCGAACCAGTCGTCGTCGTTGGAGAAGAGGCCGGCGTGGGTCGAGCCGAGCGCGACGATGATCGCTCCGGTCAGCGTCGCCAGGTCGACGATCCGCTCGGCTCCCTGCTCGACTGCGTACGAGAGGGCGTCGGCGAGGATCAGCCGACCCTCGGCGTCGGTGTTGTTGATCTCGATCGTCTTGCCGTTGAACGCGGTGACGATGTCGCCGGGCTTGATCGCGTGGCCGCTCGGCATGTTCTCGGTCGCCGGTACGACGGCGGTGATCGTCACCGGTAGCGCCAGCTTGGCGATCGCGTCGATCGACTCGAGCACGGCGGCGCCGCCGGACATGTCGAACTTCATCTCCGACATCTTCGCGCCGGGCTTCAGGGAGATCCCGCCGGTGTCGAAGGTGACCGCCTTGCCGACGAAGCCGAGGTGCGGACCCTGGCTGCCGCCGCGGTAGCGGAGCACGATCAGCCGGGGCTCGGCATGGGTGCCCTGGGCGACCGCGGCGAAGGCGCCCATGCCGCGCTGGACGATCTCCCCGCGATCGAAGAGCTCCAGCTCGACCGACTCGTGGGCGTCGGCGATCTCCTGCGCGCGGCCGGCGAGGAACTCCGGATTGGCGACGTTCGAAGGCAGGTTCTGCAGCTCGCGCGCGTGATTGACGGCCTCGGCCGAGACGTGGCCACGCTGGGCGGCCTCCTCGGAGGCCCCTGCTCCGGCGATCTCGAGCGTCTCCAGCCCGTTGGGGTCGTCGTCGCGCTTCGTCTTGTAGCGGTCGAACGAATAGAGCCTGAGCAGTGTTCCCTCGACCAGACCGACCTCGGCGCCGTCGTCGGGCAGCGCCCATGACAGCGACACGGCGCCGAGCTCACGCGCGCGGGCCGCGACTGCCGCGGCGGCTACCCGGGCGGCCTCGCCGTCGAGCTCCTCGCGCTTGCCGAGACCGGCGATCAAGACGCGACGGTGGCCGCCGCCTGGCGCCTCCTCGTGCGCGACCGCGACCTTGCCCAGGCCCGGCTTCGCCTCGCCGAGCTCGACGAGCCTTTGCAGCTCCGGCTCAGGCAGATGCTCACCGTCGAACAGACCCAGCACGCGGGTGTCGGCGGCGGTCTCCTCGGGGGCTCCAGGACGGACTGTGACGGCGATCTCACGCATGCCGAAGCAGTCTATGGACGCCGTCCCGCGAAAGAGCTCCGATAAGGTCCATGCCCCCCAGGCAGACCGAAGGAGACCGACGCCCCCATGCCCAAGACCGTGATCCTAGGCACCGCCCGCACCCCATTCGGGAAGATGGGTGGCGCGCTTGCCTCGTTCGACGCCACCGATCTTGGTGGCCACGCGATCGAGAACGCACTGGAGCGTGCCGAGGTCTCCGGCGACCAGGTCCAGCACGTGATCGTCGGTCAGGTGCTGCAGGCAGGCCAGGGCCAGGTGCCGTCGCGGCAGGCTCAGATCAAGGGCGGCATTCCGAAGGAGGTCTCCTCCGAGACGGTCAACAAGGTCTGCGCCTCGGGCATGCGCGCCGCTGGGATCATCGACCAGCAGGTCCGCGCCGGCGATCTCGACGTTGGCGTCGCCGCCGGCATGGAGTCGATGTCCGGTGCTCCCTACCTGCTGCCGAAGGCCCGCTTCGGCTACCGCATGGGCGACGCCAAGGCGCTCGACGCGATGGTCCACGACGGTCTGACCAACCCCTTCTCCGGCAAGCAGATGTTCGTCGAGGCGACCGAGGTCGGCGACGAGCTCGAGATCACGCGGCCCGACATGGACCGCTTCGCGCTGCGTAGTCACGAGCTCGCGCTCGAGGCGACCGACGAGGGCCGACTGTCCGAGGAGATCGCCCCGATCACCGTCAAGTCGCGCAAGGGCGACACGGTCGTAGAGGTCGACGAGGCCCCGCGTCGCGGCAGCACGCTCGAGACGCTCGCCAAGCTCCCGGGCCTGACTGGCCCCGACGGCTCGCACACCGCCGGCAACGCGCCGGGCGTCAACGACGGCGCCGGCGCGATCGTGCTCGCCAGCGACGAGTGGGCACAGGCCAACGGCCGCACCCCGCTTGCGACGATCGTCGCGCAGGCCGCCGTCGCCGACGACTTCCCCTACCTCGCGCGGACTCCCGCGAACGCGACCAAGAAGGTCCTCGAGCAGGCCGGCCTGACCGTCGACGACATCGATCTCTTCGAGATCAACGAGGCGTTCGCCTCGGTCGCGATCAACTCGGTGCGGATGCTCGGCGTCGACGAGTCAAAGGTCAACGTCAACGGCGGCGCGATCGCGCTCGGCCATCCGATCGGAGCCTCCGGCGCGCGCATTCTCGGCGCGCTGGTCCATGAGCTGCGCCGTCGCGGCGGCGGTCTCGGCGTCGCGGCGATCTGCTCCGGCGGTGGGCAGGGCGACGCGATGATCCTGGAAGTTCCGGCCGCTTAGCCGTAGACTGCTGCGGCTTTGACGATGACAGCCGACACCGAGACAGCCCAGGATCGCCCGGTGACGGGTCGCAAGATCCGCGTGGTGGTCGCCAAGCCCGGACTCGACGGGCACGACCGCGGCGCCAAGATCATCGCCCGCGCCCTGCGCGACGCCGGCATGGAGGTCATCTACACCGGCCTCCACCAGACGCCCGAGCAGATCGTCGAGACCGTCATCCAAGAGGACGCCGACGCTGTCGGCCTCTCGATCCTGTCGGGCGCTCACATGACGCTCGTGCCACGGATCGCGGCGCTGCTGAAGGAGCAGGGCATCGAGGACGTCGTGCTCGTCGTGGGCGGCACGATCCCCGCCGACGACATCCCTGAGCTCAAGCGTCTCGGCGTCTCTGAGATCTTCACGCCGGGGTCGCCGGTCCAGGAGATCATCGATTTCATCCAGAACTCCGTAGACTCGTAGACTGACTCGTCAGTCAACTTTTCCAAGGAGACCCCTTGAAGATCTGCGTCCTCGTAAAAGAGGTACCTGACGCCGCCGTCGAGAAGCGCATCGACCCCAGTTCGAAGCGCCTCGATCGCAGCGGCGAGAAGAACCTGAATCCGTTCGACACCCATGCCATCGAGGCTGCGATGCAGCTGAAGGAGGGCGGCGCGGTAGAGGTCGAGGAGGTTGTGGCCGTAACGATGGGCCCGGAGAGCGCGTTCCGCGCGCTCCACAAGGCCGTCTCGCTCGGCGCCGACCGCTCGGTCCACCTGACCGACGATGCCCTCGCGGGCTCCGACGTCGCCGCTACCGGCTATGCGCTGAGCAAGGTGCTCGAGACCGAGAGCCCCGATCTGGTCCTGCTGGGCCAGCAGTCGGACGACGGTGAGTGCTACACGATCGGCGCCGTCGTGGCCGACCACTTGAAGATGCCCTCGCTGACTCAGGTGATCAAGATGGACGTCGAGGGCGGCAAGCTCCGCTGCGAGCGTCAGGCCGAGTACGGCTACGACACCGTGGAGATCGCTCTCCCGGCCGTCATCTCGGTCGGCGATGCGATCAACGAGCCGCGCTACCCGTCGCTGAAGGCGATCATGGGCGCGAAGAAGAAGCAGCTCGACACCAAGTCGACGGCTGACGCCGGCATCGACGCCGGCAAGGTCGGCGCCGACGGCTCGCGTACTGCTGTCCTCGGGATCAACCCCCCGCCCGCCAAGTCGGCCGGCGAGATCATCGAGGACGAGGACACCGCCGAGACGGTCGAGAAGATCGTCAACTGGCTCGATGAGAGGAAGCTGCTGGCATGAGCGGGATCCTGACCTACGCGCTCCACTACGAGGGCGCCTTCAACAAGAACTCGCTGGGTGCCGTCTCCGAGGGCGCCAAGCTCGCCAAGGAGATCGGCGGCGACGCCGCTGTTGTGGTCGTCGGCGGCGACGACCTGACCGACGACCTTTGCGCTTCGCTGGGCAACTACGGCGCGACGAAGGTCTACCGCGTCAACGGCCCGGAGGGCCTCGGTGCACCGGTCGTCGACGCGATGGCCAAGGTCATCCAGGACAACGGCTACTCATACGCGCTGTTCGGCGGCGGACTGCTCGGCTTCGAGATCGGCGCCGGTCTGACCGCGCGCCTCGACGCCGGCGTCACGATGGAGGTCACCGCGGTCAAGGCGCAGGGCGGCAAGCTCGTCGCCGAGCGGCCGATCCTCCAGGACTCGGCGATCGTCGACGTCGACTACGTTGGCGAGCCGGGCATCATCATCGGCCGCCTCAACGCGTTCGACATCGTCGAGAGTGGTGGCGGTGCGGCCGAGGTCGTCGATGTCGACGTCGCGTTCGAGGAGCACTCCGGCCAGGCCGTGATGATCCAGCGCGGCGAGCAGCGTGGCGCCGACGTCAACATCGAGGACGCCGAGCTGCTCGTGGCCGGTGGCCGCGGTCTCGGCAAGGCCGAGGGATTCGAGCTCTGCGAGGACCTCGCGGGTGCTCTGGGTGGCGCTGTCGCCGCCACGCGCGCCGTGGTCGACGCCGGCTGGTACCCCTACGCGGCGCAGATCGGCCAGACGGGCAAGACTGTTGCGCCGAAGCTGTACCTCGCGGCCGGTATCTCGGGCGCGATCCAGCACAAGGTCGGCATGCAGGCGTCGGAGAACATCGTGGCGATCAACAAGGATGCGAACGCCCCGATCTTCGAGTTCTGCGACCTCGGCATTGTCGGCGACCTCAACGCCATCCTGCCCAAGCTCACCGAGGCAGTGAAGGCCAAGAAGGGCGGCTGAGCCACATGTCCTCCGCGAATGGCAATGGGAAGGTCGCTCCGGCGGCTTTCCCACCTCCCGTCAACTCCCCCGACGAGTTCATCAAGCGTGGACTCGACGGTGAGGACGAGATCATCGAGATCGGCGTCGCAATCGTCGGCGGCGGAACGGCCGGGTTGGCATGCGCCAACCGACTGCTCCAGCTGCTCGGCGACGACCCCGAGACGATGGAGAAGCTCGGCGAGGTACCGGTCGCGGTGATCGAGAAGGCGAAGACCTGCGGCGGTCACAACCTGTCCGGGGCTGTAATGCGCCCTGGGCCGCTGCAGCAGCTGTTCCCCGACATGACGCGCGAGGACTGGCGCAAGGAGGGCTTCGCCTTCGGCGAGGTCACCAAGGAGGCGGTCTACATGACGCCGACCTCCAAGCGCTCGCTGCGGATCCCGACCCCGCCGCCGTTCAAGAACCACGGCGCCGAGGTCATCTCGGTGTCGGCGCTCGCGCGCTACCAGCAGCGGATCGCCGAGGAGAACGGCGCCTACCTGCTGACCGAGACGGCGGCGACCCAGCTCGTCGTCGAGGACGGCAAGGTCGTCGGCGTCCGCTCCGGCGACAAGGGACGCGGCAAGGACGGCGAGCCGCTCGGCAACTTCGAGCCCGGCACCGACATCAAGGCCAAGGCGACGGTGCTCGCCGAGGGCTGTTGGGGCCACCTCACCGGTCCGGCGATCCGCGAGTTCGACCTCGGCGAGGGCCGTGAGCCCCAGACCTGGGAGCTCGGCGTCAAGGAGGTCTGGAAGGTCGCCAAACCGCTCGACCGCGTGATCCACACGATCGGCCCGTGGCCGGTCAGCACCTCGGCCAAGTACGGCCAGGTCGGCGGCACCTGGATCTACCCGATGAAGGACGAGAAGACAGGCGACGACCTCGTCTCGATCGGCTTCGTGATCGACCTCGAGTACGCGGACGCCACGACTTCCGCCCACGACCTGCTGCAGACCTTCAAGACGCACCCGCTGGTCAAGAAGATCCTCGAGGGCGGCGAGCGTGTCGGCTGGGGCGCGAAGGCGCTGCCAGGCGGCGGCTACTGGTCGATGCCGAAGCTGACGATGCCCGGTGCTGTGCTGGTCGGCGACGCCGGCGGCATGGTCGACACCGTTTCGCTGAAGGGCGTCCACCACTCGATCAACTCCGGCATCCTTGCCGCCGAGGCGATCTACGAGTCGCTGAAGAACGGCAGCAACGACTTCTCCGCCTACGAGACGGCGATCGAGGAGTCGGTTACCGGCAAGGAGCTGTGGGAGGTCCGCAACACCCGCCAGCCGTTCTCGAAGGGCTTCTTCATCGGCGGCCCACTGGTCAACCTCTTCATCGCGACCAAGGGCAAGATCCCGGTCCGTTTGCCCTGGCACCGCCAGGACGAGCGCGAGATGTTCATCGGCAAGACGTCGAAGAAGTACCCGAAGCCGGACGGCAAGTACATCTTCGACAAGCTGTCGAGTGTCTTCATCACCGGCAACGCGACGCGTGACGACGCGCCGAACCACATCCGCGTCCAGACCGACGTCCCGCGCGAGGTGGCCGAGACCTGGAAGTGGATGTGCCCGGCGGGCGTGTACGAGATCCCCGACGACGCGCCGGAGACCGGCAACGTCGACGTGATCGTCAACTACACGAACTGCGTCCAGTGCGGTGCGATCACGGCCAAGGGCGGTCGCTTGACCACGCCCGAGGGCGGGGACGGCCCGCTCTACCAGAACACCTGAGTCCGGCCGCCAGGTAGCGTCCCGGGCTTATCGCCTCCAGTCGTCGCCAGCAGAGCTCGAACGTCCGCCGTGCGTCCGTCGTGGGCGCCGGCTCGTTCGGGACCGCGATCGCGCTGCTGCTCGAGCGCGCGGGCGTCCGCACGACCCTGCTCTGCCGGACCGAGGAGCAGGCGCGCGCGCTGACCGAGGCGCGCGAGAACGAGCGCTACCTACCGGGCGTGGAGCTGCCGGCGGCGTTGAAGGTACGCGCGTTCGGCGCTCGTGACGACCAGTTCCGCCGCCCCGACCTCGTCTTCCTGGCGGTTCCGTCGAAGGGGCTGGGGGAGGCGATCGCGGAGATCGACCGGCTCGGGGTATCGCGGCAGGCTGGGATGGTCTCGCTCGCCAAGGGCCTGGTGCCTCCCGACGGCACGCCGCCGACGGCAGCGCTCGAGCGCGCGTTCGGTGCCGAGTGGACGGCCTGCGTCGGCGGTCCGGCACATGCGCGGGAGATGGTCGAGAGTGGCGCTGGTCTCGTTTGCGCCTCGCATTCCGAGCAGCTCGCGACGCGGGTGGCGGAGCTGTTCCAGCGCGCCGGTGTCGTGTGTGAGGCGTCGAACGATCCGGTCGGCGTCGAGCTGGCGGGGGTCGCCAAGAACGCCGCCGCGGTCGCTGTCGGCGCGACCCAGTCGCAGGGGCTCAACGCCGCCGGCATGGCGGCTGCCGACATCTTCCTCGAGGTGCTGTCGCTCGCCGAGCTGTGGGGTGGGGCGGCGCGCACCTTCGTCGGTCGGGGCGGTACCGGCGATCTCGTCGCGACGACGCTCGCACCGACATCGCGTAATCGCAGCGCCGGTGAGCTGCTCGCCGCCGGGACTCCAAGCGCGGAGATTCCGGCGCGGCTCGGACAGGCGGTCGAGGCGCTCGAGACGGTGCGACTGTTGGCGCGAGCGATCGAGCGTGCCGGGCTCGATGCGCCTGTGACCTCGGCCCTTGCGCGCTTGATCGACGGCGATCTGCCGCTCGACGACTGGATCGCGCTCGTTCGCGCCAAGCAGCCGCCGCCGGCGCGCTTCGGGCGGCCGCGAACCTGGTGGGTGCGGATGCGCGACTGGTTCGCCGGTAGACGCGCGGGAACCGCACCTCGCTAGACTGGTTCGTCGCTCATGAAGACCGATACTCATCCCCACTACGCCGAGGCCCACGTTCGCTGCACCTGCGGCAACGAGTTCACGACTCGATCGACCAAGGCCGACCTCAACGTCGAGGTCTGCTCGAACTGCCACCCGTTCTACACGGGCAAGCAGAAGCTGATCGACACCGGTGGTCGCGTCGAGCGCTTCCGTCGCCGTCAGGCGCGCGGCCGTGCCGGCGCAGCCTGAGCACAGGCTCGACCGCAACTCATCGGCGGGCTGGCTGTTCCTGAGCCGATGAGCCGTCACGCCTCGTTCGCTGTCACCGCGCTCGCCATCCTGACGCTGGCGCTGGTCGTCGTGCCCGATGGGGGCCGTGCAGCCACGGCCGCCGCTAACGGCTCGGCCCAGCTAGTCGAGTGCAAGCGCGGTAAGCAGGCGAAGGACCGCCTTGCCGTCTTCCGCGGTGAGATGACGCAGGTCGAAGGCGCCACGCGGATGGTGATGCGCTTCAACCTCTACGAGAAGGTGGGGATCGGGTCTTGGCTCGGGATCGCGGCCCCCGGCATCAACCGGCCGCGTGAAGCGCGGCCGGGAATTACACGCTTTGCGTACCGCCAGCGGGTGGTCAACCTCAAGAAGGGCTCTGCCTACCGCGTAGGGATCATCTTTCGCTGGTACGACGCCGCGGGCAAGGAGCTCAAGCACGAGATGGCGGAGTCGCCGATCTGCCGCCAGCCTGGAAAGCTGCCAAACCCACGGATCCGCGACTCGATCAAGGTCGGCGCCGGGCCGACGTCCGAGACCTCGCGCTATGCCGTACGTGTCCACAACACCGGCAAAGTCACGGTCAACAACATCCTCCTGCGCCTGTCTGTCGACGGCGCTGAGGTAGACACCCGCAAGATCGGCCGCCTGAAACCGGGGCAACGGCGATCGATCGGCTTCATCGGTCCAGTCTGTCGCGGGGAGACTGTCGCACAGCTCGATCCGGACAACCTGATCCCCGAGCTCAGCGAGCGCGACAACTTCGTGAGGACGCCATGTGCCGAGCTCGAGCCGCTTCGGCCCAAGTAGGCGGCTTGCGGCGCCGGTTACGATCCTCCGGGTGAGCGGGAACGGACAGCTGGAGGCGCCGCGCGACCTACCCGTGGGGGGCCAGGCGGTGCTCGAGGGCGTGATGATGCGCGGCGTCTCGACTTGGGCGGTCGCAGTCCGCAAGCCGACCGCTGAGCAGCTCGAGACCGGCGGCCTGAACGCGACCGAGGGCGCCGCGGGGGAGATCGAGGTGGTCACCGAGCCGCTCGTCTCCTACGCCAAGACGCACCGCTGGGCGCGGCTGCCGGTGCTGCGCGGAATGGTCGCGCTCTACGAGTCGCTGAAGATCGGCTTCCAGGCGCTCGGCATCTCCGCCAACGCCCAGCTGCCACCCGACGAGCAAGGCGAGAACCAGGAGATCGGCGGCGCCGCGTGGGCCGGCACGATCGCCTTCGCGCTGCTGTTCGCGGTCGGCCTGTTCTTCCTGTTGCCGGCGTTCGCGACGAACGTCTTCAAGGACTCGATCCCGAACTCGTTCGTCTTCGTCGTGATCGAGAAGCTCGTTCGGATCTCGATCTTCCTGCTCTACCTGTGGCTGATCTCGCGGATGCGCGATCTCCAGCGTGTGTTCCAGTACCACGGCGCCGAGCACAAGACGATCTCCTGTTACGAGGCCGGGCTCGACTTGACGCCCGAGAACGCGCAGCGCTTCTCGCGCCTGCACCCGCGCTGCGGCACGAGCTTCCTGCTGATCGTGATGATCGGGGCGATCTTCGTCTTCGCCCCGATCGGTCTGCCCGAGTGGTACTGGCTTGTGCTCTCGCGAATCCTCGGCATCCCGCTGATCGCCGGCTGCTACCAGTTCGCGCTCGCCGGGCTCCACCGCTTCCGCCACCGCTCCGAGGGTGAGCTCGAGCACCGGCCGCTTGGGATCGGCCTTCAGCGCCTTCTGCGTTTTGATCAGCGCGCGCACCGCAGCAGCCGCCTTGTCGGGAGTCTTTTCGACCACATCCGCGCGGG
>CAMLNW010000044.1 GCA_946481495.1 uncultured Actinomycetes bacterium | reverse complement strand
GCCTTGATCTCGTCGCGCAGTCCGGGCTCGTCGGGCCAGCTGCGCATCAGCCGGTCGAGCTTGGCGGTTGCCTCGGCGAGGTTGGCGCCGCCCGCCGCGAACAGCGCCTCGAACTTGGTCCGGTTCGGCGCGGAGGCGAAGAGCGGCATACCCATCAGGACCCCGTTCTCGGCGAGAGCTCGGGATGCGAGGCGTCCTCGAACTCGCGGAACAACCCGGTCACCACGAACGCGGTCTGCTCGCCGATGTCGACGGCGTTGTCGCCGATCCGCTCGAGGCAGCGGGCGATCAGCATCATGTGCATCGCCCACTCGCGCTGGTCGGCGTCGTCGCCGATCTCCAGCGCGCGGCGGAAGCACTCGCGGTTGAGCGCGTCGATCTCGTCGTCTTGGCGGACGAGGTCCTGGGCGAGCGCGGCGTCGCGGCGCTCGAAGGCGAGCTTGCACTGCTGGACGAGCGAGCGCGCAAGCTCGCCCATGCGGGCGATCTTCGCCAGCAGCTCGTCGTCGGCCGGCGGCTCGTGGCCTGCGAGCGGGACGAGCTTGGCCATGTTCACGCACTGGTCGCCCATCCGCTCGACGTGCTTGATCACGTGCAGGAGAGCCGCTACGAGACGCAGATCGCCGGCCACGGGGGCCTGCAGCGCGAGCAGCGACAGGATCCCCTGATGGACCTCGAGGTAGCGGCCGTCGATCCGGTCGTCGTCGGCGATCACCATGCTCGCCAGCTCGACGTCCTGGTGCAGGACGACCTCGATCGCGCGGTCGAGCGCCTGGCAGACGAGGTCGAGCCCGCCTAGCCCCTGATGCTCGAGCTGCGCGAGCTCGTCCTGGAACTGCTGTCGTGAGCTGTCGGGCATCGTGTCCTCCCTCCCTAGCCGACCTTGCCGGTGACGTAGGCCTCGGTGCGCTCGTCGCTCGGATTGGTGAAGACCGTCTGGGTCTCGTCGAACTCGACCATCCGGCCGGTGCGATGGCCGTCGTCCTCGAGCTGGACGGTGAAGAAGGCGGTCATGTCCGAGACGCGCGCCGCCTGCTGCATGTTGTGCGTGACGATCACGATCGAGTAGCGCTCGCGCAGCTCGAGCATCAGATCCTCGATCTTGCTGGTCGAGATCGGGTCGAGCGCCGAGCACGGCTCGTCCATCAGGATCACGTCGGGATCGGTGGCGAGCGTGCGCGCGATGCAGAGCCGCTGCTGCTGGCCGCCCGACATTCCGAAGGCGTTCGTCTTGAGCCGGTCCTTGACCTCGTCCCAGAGCGCGCCGCGGCGCAGCGCGCGCTCGACGATCTCGTCCATGTCGCCCTTCATGCCGAGCACGCGCGGGCCGAAGGCGATGTTGTCGTAGATCGACTTCGGGAACGGGTTGGGCTTCTGGAAGACCATCCCGATCCGCTTGCGCACCTCGACCGGGTCGACGGTAGCGCCGTAGAGATCCTGGTGGTGGTACTTGATCGAGCCGCCGACGGTCGCGCCCGGCACCAGGTCGTTCATCCGGTTCAGGCAGCGCAACAGCGTGCTCTTGCCGCAGCCGGACGGCCCGATCAGCGCGGTGATCTCCTTCGTCGCGATGTCGAACGAGATGTCGCGCACGGCGACCTTGCCGCTGTAGGCGACCTCCACCTTGTCGAGCTCGAAGATCGGCTCGCGCGCCTTCTCGGGACGGCTGCGCTTGCCCTCCAGCGTCGCGCTGCCGACGTCGAGCGACGTCTCGGCTGGGCTGCGCGGGACCGAGCGCTCGGGGGAGCGGTCGTCCTCCTGCTGACGGTGCGGGTCGGTCATCTGCTCAGCCACCTTTGGTCACCTACCACTTCTGCTCATAGCGATTTCGAAGCCAGATCGCGACGCCGTTCATGCAGCCCAGCAGGACCATCAGCACAAGGATCCCGCCGGCGGCGAGCGCCGCGTAGTCGTTGATCGAGTTCGACGGGCGCGTGATCCAGTCGAAGATCTGGATCGGCATCGCCGTGAACCGCGACATCAGGCTCGGATCGAACGACACGTACGTCGCCGCGCCGACCATGATCAGCGGCGCTGTCTCGCCGATCGCGCGCGACAGCGCGAGGATCACGCCGGTCGCGATGCCGGGGATCGCCGCCGGCAGCACCTGGCGCCAGATCGTCTGCCACTGGGTCGCGCCGAGCGCCATCGAGCCCTCGCGGATCGATGGCGGCACCGCGCGGATCGCCTCGCGGCCGGCGATGATCACGACCGGCAGCACCAGCAGGCCGAGCGTCAGGCCGCCGGCGAGCACGACGTTGCCGAGCGACAGCGGGCCGCGCACCAGGAAGGCGAGGCCGAGGATCCCGTAGACGATCGAGGGCACCGCCGCGAGGTTCTGGATGTTGACCTCGATCGTGCGGTTCAGCCAGCGCGTCTCGTCGGCGTACTCCTCGAGATAGATCGCTGTCGCGACGCCGACCGGGATGATGAACAGCGCACAGACCGCCATCAGCCAGAGCGTCCCGAGCAGCGCCGGCCAGATCCCCGCCTGCGCGGCGATCGACGACGGGAAGCTGGTGATGAAGTTGGTGCTGATCGTGCCGATGCCGTCGGCGACGATGTCGACCAGCAGCGTCGCGAGCAGCGCGAACGAGATCGCCAGGCAGGCGATCAGCACGTAGCGGAAGGCGCTTCCGCGCAGGCGCGCGGCTCCCTGGGAGCGGCCGATCGGCCGCAGCTCGGCGGCCTCCTCGAAGGCGGCTGCGGTGACGTCGGTCACTCGTACACCTGCCGGTACTTGCGCACGAAGCGGATCGAGATCATGTTCAGCACGAACGTGATGACGAACAGCAGCGCTCCGACGGCGAAGATCGTCTCGTACTGCAGGCTGCCGGTCGCCAGGTCGCCCTTGCCGATCGCCGCGATGTAGGACGTCATCGTGTACATCGGGTTCTCGGGGTTCGGCGTCAGCGCCGCGATCTGGCCGGCGGCGACGAGCACGATCATCGTCTCGCCGATCGCGCGCGACGCGCCCAGCACCACCGAGGCGACGATCCCCGACAGCGCCGCCGGGAAGACGACGCGCAGCGAGGTCTGGAGGCGGTTCGCGCCGAGTCCGAACGAGCCCTCGCGCAGCGACGCCGGCACCGCCGACATCGCGTCCTCGGCGACGGACGCGATCGTCGGGATGATCATGAAGCCCATGATGATCCCGGCCGACAGCGCGTTGAAGACGCTGACGTCGAGGTGCAGGATGTCGGTCAGCACCGAGGGCGTGAAGAAGGTCAGGGCGAAGTAGCCGAAGACGACCGTCGGCACGCCGGCGAGCAGCTCGAGGATCGGCTTGCAGGTCTTGCGCACGCGCGGGCGCGCGTACTCGCTGAGGTAGATCGCGGAGCCGAGTCCGAGCGGGATCGCGACCAGCAGCGCGATGCCGGTGACGAGGAAGGTGCCGCTGACCAACGGCAGCACGCCGAAGCTCTGCGGCTTAATGATCGGCGACCAGTCGGTGCCGAAGAGGAACGCGTCGACGCCGACCTCCTGGAGGAAGGCGATCGCCTCGCGGGCGAGCGACAGGACGATGCCGGTCGTCGTGAGGATCGAGATCAGCGCGGCGAGCAGCAGCAGCGCCTTGATCACGTCCTCGCTCCAACGACGACGCGCCACCCCGAGAGCCGGGGTGGCGCGTGTCGTGGTGGTGGCGGAGGCCTCCATCGGTGGTGTCAGGAGGCCACGAAGGCGGCTACTTGCCGGCCTTCGCCTCCGCCTCCTTCAGCTGCTGCTTGGCCTTGTCGGTCTGAGCAGCGGTCAGCGGCACGATCTGCGACGCCGTCGCGATCTCGTCCGCGTTGTCGACCGTGTACTCCATGAAGCCCTTGACTTGCGGCTTCGAGCCGAGCGACTGCTCGCTCGGGTACATGAACAGCGGCCGCGAGAGCGGCTTGTAGCTGCCGTCCTGGATCGTCTCGACGCTCGGCTTGACGCAACCGTCGCCGGCATCGACCGCGACCAGGTTCAGCTTGTCCTGGTTCTGCTCGTAGTAGGAGAAGCCGAAGTAGGCGAGGCCGCCCTCGTCGCCCTCGACACCCTGGACCAGCACGTTGTCGTCCTCGGACGGCTGGTACTCCTTGCGGCTCACGCCCTCCTCACCGTTGATCACGTCGGTGAAGAAGTCGAAGGTGCCGGAGTCGGTGCCCGGTCCGTAGAGCGAGACCTCGACATCGGGGAAGCTCGGATCGAGCTGGTTGTAGTTGGTGACCTTCGAACCGGTGTTCCACAGCTTCTTCAACTGCGCGACCGTCATGCAGTCGATCTTCAGGTTCGTGTTGGTAACAACGGCGATGCCGTCGTTGGCGATCTGGATCTCCTGGTAGGTGACGCCGTTCTTCTTGCAGATCGGAGCCTCCTCGTCGTCCTTGATCGGACGCGAGGCGTCGGAGATGTCGGTCTCGCCGGCGCAGAACTTCTCGAAGCCGCCGCCGGTGCCGGAGGTGCCGACCGAGACCTTGACGTCAGGGTTCTCGCCGCTGAACTGCTCGGCCGCGGTCTGCGCGAACGGTCCAACCGTGCTCGAGCCGTCGATCGTCACTGCTCCGGAGAGGTCGCCCCCGCCGCTGCCGCCTGAGGCGGTGCTGTCGCTGCTGTCGTCGCCGCAGGCTGCGACGCCGAGTGCCAGCACGCCCGCCGAGGCGAGTGCGAGCCACTTGCTCATGGATGTTCTCCTTGTTCGTTTCACAACTGAGGCGACGGTCGCATGGCTCGGTAGCCAGTCTGTTATGGACTTGTCTCCGGGATGTGAAAACGATGTAAAGAGCCCTCGGGGAGCGGTTCGCCCTCCTGCTCGAGGCGGTAGCCGAAGCCGAAGTGGGTATGGATGAAGCGAACGCCGGGCAGCGCGTGCTCGAGCTTCTGGCGCAACTTCGCCACGTAGACGTCGACCGAACGGTCGGACTTGCGGTAGGGCTCGTCCCAGACCGCGGCGTAGATCTCCTCGCGACTGACTATGCGGCCCTGGCGCAGGACCAGAGCGGTCAGCAGGTCGAGCTCGCGCGCGGTCAGGTTGAGCGGTCGGCCGCCGGCCAGCGCTAGGAACTCATCCGGGTGGATCTCGATCGACCCGGATCGCAACATCTGGGTTTGAATCGCCGCTTCCATGGTGCTGAAGGTCGCATCTGCGCAAGGACTTCCCGTTATGTGCGCGTGATTGGGCTGTGAAGAAGCTGTAAACGGGCTTTCACAAGCCCATCTGTTGCGTATGCTTGGTGTGTGATCTCCTCCGATCCGGGGCCGATCCGGCTCGCGATCCTGGATTCCGACTCCGGGTTCGTCCAGGTACTCGTCAACCGAGCCGAGAGCATGGGCTGGCAGCACCGCCGGCTCGAGGCCGCGCCCCGCCCCGAGGAGTTCGCCGCGATGCGCGTCAACGCGCTCGTCGTCGACCTCGCGCTGCTCGGCCCGGGCGCCTGGGAGTTCCTCGAAGCGGTCGCCCACGCGGCGCCGGGGCTGGGGATTGTCGTCGCAACCGGTCGCTCGAGCGTCGCTCAGCGCGTGCGCGGGCTGCGGATGGGCGCGGACGACTGGATCACCAAGCCGTGCCACCCCGAGGAGGCGCTCGCGCGTGTAGAAGCGGTTGTGCGGCGGCGCAAGCAGGCTTCGAGCCGGATCGACCAGGCGCCGGTCGTCGCCGCCGAGTTGGAGATTCGCGCCGATCAGTTCCAGGCCTTCGCCAGCGGTCGCAGCTGCGACCTGACACGGCGCGAGTTCGAGGTCCTGCAGCTGCTCGCGGGCGCCGAGGGCAAGGTGCTGCAGCGCGAGGAGATCTACCAGCAGGTCTGGGGCTACTCGATGGCTCATGGCGATCGCTCGGTCGACGTCTTCGTGCGCAAGCTGCGCCAGAAGCTCGAGTCGGGATCGCCGCGCTGGCGCTACATCCACACCCACTTCGGCGTGGGTTACCGTTTTGATCCGGAGCTCCGTGACGACGCTCCCGCGCTCGAGGTTGCCGACGCGGAGGGTGCTCCGCCCGCTACGGTCGATCCTGCGGCGCTCCTTCACTAGCGTCCGCGGTCCCGTAGATCTCCCGAAGGGGTACTCGGATGTCGAAGGCAGGACGTTGGGGGTTGATCGCGCTCGCGGTGGTCGTCGTGGTGGCCGCCTTCCTGATCGCGCGCCCAGGCGACGACGACAGCGACAGCGGCAATCAGGCGGCGAGCACGGCCACCGAGACTGCGCCGACCGCTACCGCGCCATCGGCGCCGAAGCCGCCACCAAACGGCCCGACCGCGACGGTGATCGAGCTGAAGGACCACGAGCCGGTCGACGGGGTTTCCGATATCGACGCGAAGAAGGGCGACCCGGTGCGGATCGTCGTGCGCTCAGACGTCGCCGACGACATTCACATCCACGGCTACGACATCGAGAAGTCGGTCGCGCCGGGCAAGCCGGCGCGCTTCCAGTTCGACGCGACGATCGAGGGCGTCTTCGAGATCGAGAGCCATGAGGCGGAGCACGCCGGAAAGGACGCGCTGATCGCGCGGCTGGTGGTGGAGCCATCTTGACCGTTATCGCTCACGGGATCGTAGGTCGCTCCGACCTGCCGATCCCGGAGTGGCTGTTCGGTTGGGCCGCGGCGGTCGTGCTCGTCGTGTCGTTCGTCGCGCTTGCGGTGCTGTGGCCCGAGCCGAAGCTGTCGCGAGCGTCGTTCCGGCCGCTGCCGGGACTGTCGCGCGTGTTGTTCAGTTGGCCGGTCGAGCTGGTCTGCGGCCTGGCCGGGGTCGCGCTGCTCGTGCTGACCGTCTACGCCGGCTTCGAGGGCTCGCAGGCGGCCACGGCGAACTTCGCGCCGACGTTCGTCTACGTGATCTTCTGGCTTGGCCTGGTCGGGCTCAGCGTGCTGTTCGGCAACGTCTTCAAGGCATTCAACCCGTGGCGGGCGTGCGGTCGCGCGGTGTCGTGGATCGCCCGCACGGCGGCGCGCGCGCCGATGCCGGCGCCGCTCTCCTATCCCGAGCGGCTCGGCCACTGGCCCGCGGTGGCCGGGATCTTCCTGTTCGCGGCGCTCGAGCTGGCGGTGTCGGACGGCGACGCGCCGCGGACCGTGGCGATCGCCGCGCTCGTCTACTCGGTCGGGCAGTTCGTCGGGATGGCGCTCTACGGCGTCGAGGAGTGGACCGAGCGCGGCGACGGCTTCAGCGTCTACTTCGCGCTGTTCGCGCGGATCTCGCCATGGAGCGCGCGCGACGGCGTCATCGGCCTGCGCGCGCCGCTGGCCAGCCTCGCCGACTTCCGTCCGCTCGCCGGAACAGTGCCGCTGCTCGCGGTGATGATCGGCAGCGTCACCTTCGACGGCGCCGCCGAGGCGCCGATCTGGACCGGCATCGCGCCCGACATCTCGGACTTCTTCCAGACGCTCGGGCTGTCGCCGGAGAAGGCGCTCGAGCTGACCTTCCTGGTCGGGCTGATCGCGGCGATCGCGATCGTCTACGGCTTCTACATGCTCGGCGTGCGCGGGGCCCAGAGCGTCGGCGGCGGCTTCTCCACGCGTGAGCTGTCGCGCGCCTTCGTCGCGTCGCTGGTGCCGATCGCGTTCGCCTATGTCGCCGCCCACTACTTCACGCTGCTGCTCTACCAGGGCCAGGCGATCCTGACGCTGTCGAGCAACCCGCTCGGCTACCTCGCCTCGAACCCGCTCGGCGAGACCGGCACCGACATCTTCGGCACCGCGGACCGCTCGATCGACTACGGCGTGATCGGGGCGACGAGCGCCTGGTACTGGATGGTCGGCTTCGTCGTGCTCGGCCACGTCGCCGCGCTGACACTCGCCCACGAGAAGGCGCTGACGATCTACTCCGACGTCAAGCTCGCCGTCCGCTCCCAGTACTGGATGCTCGCCGTGATGGTCGGCTTCACCAGCCTCGCGCTCTGGCTGCTGTCGCAGGCGAACCAGTAGGCACTCTCTGGCGAGTGAGTGCGTAGCCTGGAGCTGCCGTGATCCTCCTCGCGCACGCCGGCCACTGGCTCGTCAACCTCGCCTACTTCGTCCCGGTGATCGGGTTCCTCGGTTGGCTCGGCTGGACCGAGCTGCGCAACCGGCGTGAGAAGCGGGCCGAGCGCCGGGCTGCCGACGGCTAGGCGGTTCGCTCCGGCGTGAAGCGGTAACCGATGCCGAAGTGGGTGTGGATGTAGGTCCAGTCGGGGGCGGCCAGCTCCAGCTTGCGGCGGACCTTGCGGATCAGGACGTCGACGGAGCGATCGCGGCGCGGCATCTTGCCGCCCCAGACGAGCTGGTAGATCTCGGCGCGCTGGACGACGCGGTCGAGCCGCTCGGCGAGGACGTAGAAGAGCTCGAACTCGCGCACGGTCAGGCCGGCGCGGCGACCGTCGATCAGCACCTGAAGCTCGGTCGGGCGTATTTCGACATTGCCGATCCGACGCTCCTCCAGGTCGTCAGGCGAGTTCGGCGGCAGCGCTGCCAGCATCACGCAGAACCCTCATCGATGGCGATGGTTCGGCGGTGAACGACCTGTGTCGAGCTGGAGAACATCTGGATAACGAGCCTCGCCGTGCGCTACTCGAATGAGCCGTAGTTGCCCTGGGCCTTGTTGAACGCGCAGCGGAAGTTCTCGGGCTGGCCGACTGGCTTGCCGCCGGCGAAGCCGCCGCGGTCGCCGTTGTCGTAGACGGTGATGTAGTGGAGCGTCTCGGGCGCGGGATTGGCCGGCACGGGGGCCGGGTCGGGCTCGCCGGCACGCGGGTCGCCGCGCGAGACGTCGCTGACACCCTGCGAGCCGGCAGCGCGGGCGCCAGAGGCAGTCGTAGTCAGCGTCGAGCTCATCTCGCGACGGTCCTTCAACCCGTCAGTCGGGTCGACGTCGGTCGAGGCGGTGACCTCGTTGTCGTCGGCGCGGCCGGCGAGCTTGACGCGCGGCGCGGCGCCGATCAGCTGGGCGGCGGTCGGCAGGTAGCCGCCGAGCTCTACGCAGGCCTGGGTCGCGAAGAAGTAGTCGTTCTTGCCGACCTCGGTGCGGGTCAGCGGGTAGGGGCTGGCCATCATGCAGATCGTGCCGAGGTCGACAGTCTCCGGTGCGCAGCGGTCGAGCAGCGCGCGGACACGGCGGCCGCCGAGGCGGTCGGCGTTGCGTGCGCGCCGGACCTTCGGGATCGCGCTGACCGGGATCTTCGCCTTCGAGTTCAGGCGCAGCAGTCCGAACTTGCGCGGCTTCGAGCTCGCGCTGAGCTGGGCGAGGTCGCTCTTCGACGCGTCGGAGTCGGCGGTCGTCGAGAGGACGACCGCGACGAGGGCGAGCGCGAGCGCCGCCCAAGCGGCGTGGCTGACGGAACGGGGGCTGGTCACGGTCGGCTCCTTCGGGTCGATACGGGCTGTGGGGTCGGGCGCGGGCGGCCGCGCCGGGTGGAGAGGCCGGCGCCGGCGGCCGCGAGCAGCAGCACGAGCGCGGGCAGATAGGGCGGGACGGTCATCCCGCCGTCGTCGGGCGTGTAGCGCGAGAAGGCGTTGGACTCCTCGATCGCCGCCTCCTCCTCGCGCTTCTCCTCCACCTGGTAGGTGCGTGCCGGCGCGCCGCCGGGCGGCATCGGCCGGACGATCGGCGGTGGGGGCGGCGGGACGATCGCGGGCACCGCGGCGGCGACGCCGGCGGCGGCCAGTGGCACGAGCGGCAGCGCGGCGATCGGCGGCGTCGGCGGGGCGACGGCCGCGGGCAGCGTCGGGAGGACGAGCGGGGGCGGCTCGAAGTTGAACGGCGGACCGCCCGACGGGGCCGGTCCGGGCGGGGGCGGCGCCGGCGGCGCCGTCTGCGGCTGGGCGCGCTTGAAGCGGTCGGGACGCAGCGGCCGCGTTCCGCACGGCCGTTGGACGCTGCCGTCGAGCACCGTCACCAGTTCGGAGTAGGAGAAGCCGCCCGCGCTGACCGTCACGGTCGTCGTGCCCGCGTTGAACGGGCAGAGCAGGCCGCTCGTCCCGCCAGCCGCGGCGCTCTGGCTGGCAAAGGCCGTGGCGCTCGTGGCCGCGCCGGGGCGCGTGCTCGCGTTCGCGCTGACGACCTTGTCGTCGGGCCCGATCAGCGGTTTGCGCAGGTTGGTCGAGTTCGGGTCCTGGACGACGAAGTCGGCGATGTCGGGGTCCGACGAGCTGAAGCTGTACTCCGGCTTGATCCGTGCCGAGCAGCCGGCGATCAGGCACTGGTCGGGCGGGAACGAGGTGTAGGGGTCGCCGCCGGCCGGGTCGGGGTTGCCCGAGCCAGCCGACGCGCGGCCCCAGCGGTCGCCGCCACGCGGCTTGCGGCCGAGCCCACGGAACAGCGCCGGGCGCGAGCGACGCAGCAGAGTGCCGTCGGTCGCCTCGAGCGACAGGTCCTCGATGATCGGAACCATCCGCACGTTCACCGGCGCGCGGTTGGTCGCCGGGTCGCGCTCGGCGGCGTCGATCTCGAGCAGCAGCACGCCGCTGTCGCCGAACAGCGAGTCGGCGCTGTCGGCGCCGACCGCCCCGGCGATCGGCGAGCGGTAGCCGAGCGTGCCGGTGCCGTAGCTGGGGATCGTCTGTGTGGCGGCGGCCGGGATCCGCGTGGCGCGGTTCTCCTCGGGGCGGTCGTAGACGTAGGCCGACGCGCCGTGGTCGACGAGCACGCGCGCGACCTGGTCGCCGTCGCTGGCGACGTTGAGCTTCGGCGTGAAGCGCGTGTTGAGGTCGCGGTTGCCCATCACGATCGCCGGAATGCCGTCGGCGCGGGCGTCGTCGAGCACGGCGGTCAACCACGGGAGCTGCGGCTCGGCGGGGTTCTGATGTGCGTCGCTGGCGGCGAGCGAGCCGAGCGAGTTGTCGATCACGGCGATCCGGACGCGCCCGCCGGAGCCGTCGCTGTCGAATGCGTAGTGGGTGCGGGCGCCGCTGCCGGGGGACGCCCCGGGGATGCCGCTCGCGGAGATCCCGGCCGGCGCCGGACCGCCGCCGAACGGCGCTGGAAAGGCGCCGAAGGCGGCGCGGAAGACGGCGGCTCCGAGACCGTCGGCGGCGTCGCTGGAGCCGAGCGCCGGGAAGACCGGCAGGCCCGGCTGGCCGGCGAGCAGCTGTGCGTAGCGGCTGCCGTCGGCGGGGCCAAGCCCGCCCTTGACGCGGTTGCCGGTGTAGAGCAGCGCGCGCGGGCCGCCCGGCGCCGCGTGCATCGCCGCGACTGAGCGCAGCGCCGCTCCCAGCGTGCGATCCGGGCCGATCGACTGCGGCGCCAGGTCGGCGCAGGCGGCGTCGCACTGGGCGTGGCCGCCGACGGCGAAGCGGACCGGCCCGCCGGCGAGCGGAACGCCGCTCGCGCTCGCCGCCTGCGGCGAAGCGTTGTCGCCGTAGCGGTAGATCCCGGCGGTGCGGACGCGGGCACGGATCGAGCGGCCCTCGCCGTTGCGTGTCGAGGACCCGCGCCCGGCGGCATCGGCGTCGCCGCTCCAGCCGCCGACCGCCCAGCCGTTGCCGGCGCCGTCGAGCAGCAGCCCGAGCACGGGGTCGCTCTTCAGCGGCCGGTCGGCGCTCGAGCCGGAGAACGAGTTGCGCTGCTCGTCGCTCCAGCCGCCGTCGGTCTCGCGCAGCAGGTAGCCGTCGCCGGGCAGCTGGAACGGCGGCAGGATCGGCGGCGGGACGTTGGGGTCCGGCTCGGGAAGGTCGTCGGCCGGCGGGTAGGAGAGCTGGGGGATGACCGAGACCACCGCGCGCAGCGCGCCGCCGCCAGGACGCGTCGCCGCCGCGGCGATCGCCGTCGAGCCGGGCAGCGGCTGGTCGGTGAACGTCCACGGCGCGCCGCCGCTTTCGCGCTTCAGCACGATGTCGCGCCCGGCGGCGACGGCGCCGCCGTCGGGCAGGCCGGCGACGGCGACCAGTTGCGGCCGCCCGGCGCGGATCGCGTCGAGCAGCGCGCGGGCGGAGGCGTCGACGCGCCAGCCGCCGCCGTCGTTGACGAGCAGGTCGCCGCCCGCGGCGACGATCGCCTGCTGGCCGGCGAATGCGATCGAGGTCAGGTCGCGACTCTCGTAGCCGGCCGGAAGCGGCTCCTGCTCCCAGCTCTTGCCGTAGGCGAGCAGCACGCCGCCCTTGCCGACCGCGTAGCCGCGGTCCGGGTTGCCGGGCTGGAACGCGACGTCGAGCAGGTTGCCCTCAAAGCCGATCGGGATGCCGGGGTCGCCGCTCCAGAGGCCGTCGTCGGCGTTCCACTGCCACATCGCGCCGAGGTCGCCGACCGCGTGGGCGCGATTCGGCTCCGGCCAGGCAACCGCGCGCAGCGTCGAGCGGTTGACGCTGCCGCTCGAGGAGAGCAGGAACTCGCGTCGCCAGCCGCCGCCGGGGACGTAGCGAGCGACGCCACCGTCGACGCCGACGGCGAGCGCGCCCGAGCCGATCGCGCCGGGCGTGGCGTTCGGGGCGCCGGTCACGTCGGCGAGCGGGGCGCGCAACGAGATCGGCCACGGCCGCAGGCGTGCCGGCGCCGCGGACAGCGAGATCTCGACCGGGCCCTCGAGCCAGCCGCTGTCGGCGTTCGCGAACGCGCCCGACGGGCGGAAGTTGCCGCCACCGCCCGGCATCCGCGCGAAGACACCGTCGGTCAGGCGCAGGTACGCGCCGCGGTTGCTGTCCTCCTCGCCGCCGGCATCGAGCGGGTTGGTGATCACGCGCGTACCGAAGCCCGTTCCCGGCCAGGCGAAGCTGCGGTAGTCGCCCTGGCGCGAGAAGCGCGCGCCGAGCGGCGTCGTGCAGACGGAGGCGTCGCACCACGAGCCGGTCACGGTGTTGCTGCCGCTGTCGAAGTAGAGCGTGATGTCGCGCGCCGCGCCCGCGACCGTCGCCGCGGCGTCGATCCAGACGCCGTCGGTCGTGACGGTCAGCGGCTGGGCGGTGCCGCCGAGCGGCGCCAGGCCGGCGATCGCGAGCCCGGGCGTGTCGCGGTCGGCGTACCAGCCGGCGAGCGGCCGCTCGACCCAGAGCGGGTCGCCGGGTGGCCCGCTGCGCTGCAGCAGCACGATCCCGCGGCCGAGTGCCGGAGCGGTTGCAGCGAGCGCCCAGGCGTTGTCGGCGCTGGTCGCGTCGATCGCGAGGACCTGAAAGTCGGCCTCCGATCCGGACGGGATCTCGACCTCCTCGCGCGACCAGGCGCTGCCGTCGAAGTGCAGTACGCCGTCACTGGCCGCGCGACCGGTCGGTGCGACGAAGAGGCCAGTGGCGGCGCCCTCGTCGAAGGCAGCGATCGCAACTCGTCCGCTGCCCTGGTCGGCGGCGAGCGCCTCGGCCGGCTGGCCCGGCTCCGCCGGCAGCAGGACGTCGGCCGGTGGCTGGTCGAGCAGCCGGAAGCGGCCACCGGGATCGCGGCGCAGGATCACGGCCTGGCTGCCGACCGGGCGTGCTGTGTCGCGGCCGGCGAGCACGGCGCCGCCGTTCGGCGTCACCCGGGCCGACAGGCGGTTCGGGGTCATGCCGCGGTAGGGATTGCCCTGCTCGTCCTGGGGCAGCTCGGCGACGCGCCAGCCGGCGGCGGACGTGTGGCGCAGGAAGGCGAGCTGAGGGGCAGGCTGGAGCGGGTTGGCGACCGGGCCGAAGCCGGTGCTGCTGCCGGCGATCCGGTCGACGGTCAGCGGCAGCTCGCGGTAGCCCCAGGTCTCGTCCGTGGCCGGCGCGGCGCCCATCAAGGTCATCCCGGCATCGGCCGTGCCGAGTTGCGGCAGCGGACCGACCGCGGGAGGACCGGACTGGCTGCTGCCGGGAGACGGTACGAGCAGCACCGCCGCTGCCACGGCGGCCAGCGCGAGCGAGCCGAGCGCCGCGTGGCGCCGGTGGGCCTTCTCGAGGTCCACCACTACTTGGCCGCCTTGACGTCGAACGCCAACCGGGTCGGGTAGCGGTCGCGGTGGAGCTGGAGCGTCAGCCG
>CAMLNW010000043.1 GCA_946481495.1 uncultured Actinomycetes bacterium | reverse complement strand
CCGCTGCACTACGAGCTGCAGTCGGGCGACATCTGCGAGGTCCTGACCTCGAAGAAGGAGCGCGGGCCGTCGCGCGACTGGCTGGCGCTGGCCAAGACGACACGCGCGCAATCGAAGATCCGCGCCTGGTTCAAGCGCGAGCGGCGCGAGGACTCCGAGCGCACGGGCCGCGAGATCCTCCAGGAGAATCTGCGCCGCCAGGGGCTGCCGCCGCAGAAGATCGCAGGCTCGCCGCTGCTCGCCGACGTGATCCGCGAGATGGGCTTCAGGAAGGGCGACGACTTCTACGTCGCGCTCGGCCAGGCGAAGATCTCGGCGAAGGTTGTCACCCAGAAGATCATGCAGAAGCTGCGCCAGGGCGAGTCCGCCGTCGACCACGACGGCGCCGCCGCGCAGCTGCTCGAGCGCAAGAAGGACCGCAGCCGCTCGACCGGCAACGCCTCCGCCTACGGCATCGTCGTCGACGGGATCGACGACGTCATGCTGCGGCTGGCGAAGTGCTGCCGGCCGGTTCCCGGCGACCCAATCGTCGGCTACATCTCACTCGGTAAGGGCATCACGATCCACCACGAGGCGTGCTCGAACGCACGCGCGCTGCAGCGCAACCCAGAGCGCTTCACGAAGGTGTGGTGGGAGGGAGACAGCGCTGGCTCCTCGTTCAGGGCGGAGATCGAGATCGACGGCTGGGACCGTCACCGCCTGCTCGAGGACCTCTCGCGATGTTTCGCCGAGGCCGGCGTCAACATCCTCGAGGCGCGTTGCACGACGGTCCACCCGATGATCAAGAACCGCTTCGTCGTCGAGGTCGGCGACACCGTGGCGCTGAAGAACTGCATTCAGCGCCTGCGGAACATCGACAGCGTGTTCGATGCCTACCGTGTAACCCCCGCCTGAGGCGCACTAACCGCGCCCAGCGTCTCAGGAGACGACTGTCAGGGCGCGTGGAGCGGCCTCGAAGCGGACGGATAGCTCGTCGCCGATGTAGTCGCCGTCTACCTGGACCGGCAGCAGGCGCTCGTCGGCGCTCTCGATCAGCGCCTCGTGGACACCCGGGAACGGGGCGATCTGGCGGTGCTTGGAGACGGTCTTGGCCTTGCCTGAGAAGAGGCGCGGGATCAGCGTCGGCAGCTCGAACGGCGTCGCCTTGCGCAGGACGCCGACGCTTAGCGAGCCGGTCTCGAGGCCGGCGCCCTCGCAGACGCGGATCGGCCGCGAGCCGAAGTAGGTGAATGGGTCCGAGTTCTGAGCGATCACGGTCACGCCGTCGAGTGTCTCGCCGTCGACTGTCACCTTCATCTGGGGCGGGTTGACCAGATAGCGGCGGTTGAACGTTGAGATCGCGGCCCACGAGTAGTAGTAGGGGCCAAAGCGTGCCTTCAGCTTTGGGTGCGCGTCGACGCGCTCCACGACGCTGGCGTCAATGCCGACGCCGGACGAGAAGACGAACGCCCGCCCGTTGACGAGCCCGAGGTCGACCTTGCGCGGGCGGAAGTCATCGGCGAGTCCGAGCAGGTGCTCGGTCGCGTCGACGACGTCGCCCGGGATGCCGATCGTGCGGTGGAAGACGTTGGTCGCGCCGCCGGGCAGGCAGCTCAAGGGCGTGTCCGAGCCGAGCAGTCCGTTGGCGGCCTCGTTGACGGTGCCGTCGCCGCCGAAGGCGACGACGAGGTCGTAGCCCTCGGCGGCGGCCTCGCGACAGATCTGAGTCGCGTGGTCGCGCCGTTCGGTGTCGACGGCCTCTACGTCGTAGCGCGCCTGCAACGCGTAGACGACCAGGTTGCGCAGGCGATCGGAGACGGTCGTCGCGTAGGGGTTGACGATCACCAGCATCCGCTTCTTCTCGGCACTGGTTGAGGACAGCCGCTGTGCGAGCGCCTCGGCCCGCGCCTCGGTGGCGGCGGCGGTCGGCGTCGAAGGTTCGCGGGAGGGCATGCCTAGACGCTAACCCCGTCGCACGCGACGGTTACGGCGCCGTCCGCGAAGCGGGTTCGGCGATCGACTCGAAGTAGACGGTCTCGCCGTCCTCGACCTCACGTACGCGGCCCTCGTTGAGCAGCAGGTCGGTGTGACCGAGGATCTCGCTGAGCGTCAGGTACGCCTGGGTGACGGCGATGTTGCCCCAGAGCGCCTGCGCCAGCTCGTGCGCGCTGCGCGGCCGCTCGGCGATCAGCCGGTGGAGCTTGTCGGCGCGCCGCCGATGCATGGTGAAACGCGTGTCGATCAGCTCGCGGTGGTTGGTGACCGGGTCGCCGTGACCGGGCAGGACGAGGTCGATGTCCATCGCGCGCGTCTTGGTCAGCGAGTCGAGGTAGCTGACGAGCGCCTGCGGGCGCTCTGTCGCGCCGTCCAGCGGGCGGGTGATCAGCGGGTTCGACGAGATGTGGCCGAGCAGGTGGTCAGCGGCGAGCAACGTCCGCCGCTCGGCATCTTCGAAGACCGTGTCGGTCGGCGAGTGGCCGGGCCGCCAGTGGACCTTCCAGGTGCGATCACGGAACTTCATCTCGTCGCCCGCGCGCAGCACGCGCGTCACCTTCGCCGGCGCTCCCCAGGCGCGGAAGGCGCGCGAGACCGACTGCAGCGCGCGCACGACGTCCTCGGTGATCCCGTGGCGGAGCATCGTCGCCGCGGCGAAGTCGTCGTCGGCCTGCATCTCGTCGGCGAAGTTCTCGACCATCGGCACCGCGTGCTCGATCGTCGCGACCTCGGCGCCCGAGCGCGCCGCGACCAGACCGACCAATCCGAGGTGGTCGATGTGCTGGTGGGTGATGACGACCAGCTCGATCTCCTCAAGCGACTTCCCGAGCGCGTCGAGGCTCTGGGTCAGCTCGTCGAACGAGGTGCCGGAGTTGGGGCCGGCGTCGACGAGCGTCAGCGGCTCGTCGTCGATCAGATAGCAGTTGACCCTGCCGACGGCGAACGGCGTCGGGATCGAGAGCCGGTGGACCCCAGCGGCAGCCGCTACGGCGAAGCCGTCGGATTCGGTCGTCGCGGTCACGCCCGGATCAGCGCGAGCAGCTCGTCGCGCTTCTCGGCCATGTGAGCGGGCGAGACGAGCGACTCGAGGTTGAGCCTCAGCAACGGCTCGGTGTTCGACGCGCGAACGTTGAAGTGCCAGTCCTCGTAGTCGACCGAGACGCCGTCGAGCCAGGCAATCTCGCCGTCGGAGTAGCGGGTCGCGATCTCTTGCATCTTGGCGTCCTGATCGGCGACCTCGGAGTTGATCTCGCCGGAGATGAAGTACTTGCCGCGCAGGTCGGCAAGCAGTTCGGCGAGCGTCCGCTCGTCCTTCGACAGCAGCTCGAGGATCAGCAGCGCCGGCAGCACGCCGGAGTCGGCGCAGTAGAAGTCGCGGAAGTAGTAGTGGCCCGAGACCTCGCCGCCGAACGCGGCGCCGTCCTTGCGCATCCGGGTCTTGAAGAAGGCATGGCCGACGCGGTTGACGTGCGCCGTGCCGCCCGCGGCCTCGACGATGTCACGGACCGCGCGGCTGGCGCGCACGTCGTAGAGGATCGTCGCGCCGGGCTCGCGCTCGAGGATCGACTGCGCCAGCAGGGCGGTCAGGAAGTCGCCGTCGACGAATGCGCCGCTGCCGTCGATGAAGAAGCAGCGGTCGGCGTCGCCGTCCCAGGCGATGCCGAGGTCGGCGCCCTCGGATCGCACCTTGTCGATGATGAACTGGCGGTTCTCCTCGAGCAGCGGGTTCGGCTCGTGGTCGGGGAACTCGCCGTCGGGCACCCAGTAGGTCTGGATCTGCTCGATCGCGAGCTGGTCGAGTAGCGGCCCGATGAGCGGTCCAGCCATTCCGTTGCCGCCGTCGAGCACGACCTTCAACGGCTTGATGGCGCCGGCGTCGATCCATGCGATCGCGTCGCGGTGAAACGGCTGCCAGACGTCCTCGTGCTCGATCGGACCCGCCACGCCGGCTGGCTCGCCGAGACCACCGCCGGTCAGCAGGTCGCGCAGCTCGCCGATCCCAGCGTCGCCGGAGAGCGCGAGCGCGCCTCGGCCGACGAGCTTCGCGCCCGTATAGGCCTTCGGGTTGTGGGAGGCGGTGCACATCAGCCCGCCGTCGAGCTGGCGCGATCCGACGGTCCAGTACAGGACCTCGGTGCCGACCATCCCGACGTCGAGCACCGACGCGCCCTCGGCGCTCATCCCGCGCGCGTACTCGGTAGCCAGTGCGGGAGCGGTGAGGCGCATGTCGCGGCCGAGCGCCAGCTTCAGCTGGGCTGGCTCGGTGTCGTACATGTCGGCGAGGACGCGCGCAAAACCGCGCCCGATCGCATAAGCCGTCGACTCGTCGATCTGCGAGCCGTAAAGGCCGCGGACGTCATAGGCCTTGAAGATTCCTGCGTCTATCTCGGTCACGCGGCGAGAGGCTACAGCCAGCCTCGCCGGCGGAAGTAGCCGAGCATGCCAAGCAGCAACACCAGCATCGCGCCGACGACGATCCAGAAGGCGGCGTGCGAGCCCTCGCCCGGAACGCCGACGTTCATCCCCCAGAGGCTGGCGAGCAGCGTCAGCGGCAGCACGATGACGGAGATCGAGGTCAGCACGCGCAGGATGTCGTTGACGCGGTGCGAGATCACCGACTCGTTGGTCTCCTCGAGCGCCTCGACGACCTCCTTGTAGTTCTCGAGCATGTCCCAGATCCGCTCCGAGGCGTCCTGGATGTCGTCGAAGTAGACGTCGAGGTCGGCGGCCATGTAGCGCTGCTTGGTCCGCTCGAGGTCGCGCAGCGTCGAGCGTTGCGGACGGATGATCTTGCGGAAGTTGATGATCTCCTGCTTGACGTTGGAGATGTCGCGCACGACCTCCTCCGAGCGGCCCTCGAAGATGTCGTCCTCGAGCGCGTCAAGCTTCCTCCTCGATGCGCTCGAGCTTGTTGCCCATCTTGCGCAGCATCGGGAAGCAGTAGTCGAATGAGTCGTCGACGATCTTGTAGAGCAGGTAGCCGGGCCCCTTCGAGAGCAGCTGCTCGCGCATCTCGTCGGAGGCGCGGCAGCGCTCGAACAGGTACTCGACCGGTGGGATCGGCCGGTTCGGCAGCGTGATCAGGAAGTCCGGGCCGACGAACATGTCGAGCTCGGCGGTGTTCAGACGGCCGACCGACTTGTCGTAGACCGGGAAGTGCAGGACGATGAACAGGTAGTCGGGGTACTGGTCGATCTTCGGCCGCTGGTTGCGCGACGCGACGTCCTCGTAGTCGAGCGGATGGAAGTCGAAGTGCTCCTGTAGCCAGGCGCGGTCGACCGGGCCGGGACGCTCGATGTTGATCCAGCGCAGCGGGCGGGGCGGGGAGCCGTCGGGGCCGGCGGCGGCCCACTCGACGACCTCTACGTTCGGCTCAGGAGCAGCGTTGGACGGCCCGGAATCGGGTCCGATGCGCGGTGTTCGCCGCAGGCGTGGCCTCGGAATGCTCGGCATGGCTCGGACTGAGCGGGTCTTCGGTCGGGACTGTCACGGGATTGATTCTACCCTTGCCCTTGCATCCGTCCGGTCGATTGCTATCGTCCTTGCACTGACATAGCCGTACGCATCCAGAGGGGTGGAGGGAAATGGCCCTACGAAACCCCGGCAACCATCCAGACGACTTAGGTCGCGAGGAAAGGTGCCAAGTCCATCAGATCCAGTTGATCTGAAAGATGTGGCGAAGCCCTGAGAGGCCTCCGTCACGAGCAACGCGGCGGAGGCTTTCGACATGAAGGGGCTGAACTAGATGGCTATAGAGGCACTGAAGTGCAAGGAGTGCGGTACCAGCTACTCGCTCGAGGCGCGCTTCGTCTGCGACGACTGCTTCGGGCCGCTCGAGGTGGCTTACGACTTCTCCAGCCTCGACGCAGAGTCGACGCGGCGCAGGATCCAGGCCGGCCCGCAGTCGATCTGGCGTTACTCGGACTTCCTGCCGTTCGACTCGCAGCCGCGCACGGCGCTCGCCGCCGGCGTGACGCCGCTGGTGCGGGCGGACCGGCTCGCCGAGCGGCTGGGAGTGGGGGAGGTCTGGGTCAAGAACGACGCCGCCAACCCGACGCACTCGTTCAAGGACCGTGTCGTCACGGTCGCGCTGGCCAAGGCCCAGGAGCTCGGCTTCCAAGTCGTCGCCTGCGCGTCGACCGGCAACCTCGCCAACGCGGTTGCTGCTCACGCGGCGGCGGCCGGGCTCGAGTCATACGTCTTCGTGCCGGCCGATCTGGAGGAGCAGAAGATCCTCGCGACCGGCGTCTACGGCACCAACCTGGTCGCCGTCAACGGCAACTACGACGACGTCAACCGGCTCTGCACCGAGATCGCCGGTGAGCGCGAGTGGGGCTTCGTCAACGTCAACCTGCGGCCGTACTACTCGGAGGGGTCGAAGACCGTCGCCTTCGAGATCGCCGAGCAGCTCGGCTGGGAGCTGCCCGACCGCGTCGTCGTCCCGATCGCCTCGGGCTCGCTGATCACCAAGATCGCGCGCGGCTTCGAGGAGTGGCTCGAGGTCGGCCTCGTCCAGGGTGACCTGCCGAAGTTCAACGGCGCTCAGGCCGAGGGCTGCTCGCCGGTCGCCCAGGCGTTCGAGGCGGGCCGTGACTTCTGCGCGCCGGTCAAGCCGCAGACGATTGCCAAGTCGCTGGCGATCGGCAATCCGGCCGATGGTCCTTACGCGCTCGATCTCGCGCGCCGTACCGATGGCGGCATCGATGCGGTGACCGACGACGAGATCCGCGCTGGGATCAAGTTGCTCGCCGAGACGACCGGCATCTTCACCGAGACCGCTGGTGGCGTGACCACCGCGACGCTGGCGAAGCTCGCCGAGCGCGGCGAGATCGGCAGCGATGAGCGGGTCGTGCTGGTGATCACCGGCGAGGGGCTGAAGACGCTCGACGCGGTGCGCGGCAGCTTCGAGACGATCGACGTCGAGCCGACGACCGAGTCGTTCGCCGCTGCGGCGGGCGTCGGCGCCGTCGCCTAGCGGCGATAGACTCGCGGCCGAAAATGAGCGTCACAGTCAAGATCCCCACGCAGCTGCGCAGCGTCACCGGCGGCGAGGCCGAAACCGCCGTCGAGGAGGCGACTACGGTCGGCGAGGTTCTCGACGGTCTCTACGACCGTTTCGACGGGCTACGCGATCGCATCGCCGAGGATGGCGGCCTCCGCCGCTTCGTCAACGTCTACGTCGGCGGCGAGGACATCCGCTTCCTGGATGGCCTCGATACCGCCGTCGACGACGGTGACGAGGTCACCATCCTGCCAGCCGTCGCCGGCGGCTAGTAGCGACTCCCTGCCACTCTCGTGAGCTGGAGCCCAGCCGACTCGACCGTCCTCGTGACGGGCGCTCAGGGGTTCAGCGGATCGTGGCTCGCCGAAAGGCTGCTCGACGAGGGTGCTCGCGTCGTCGTTCCGCGCCGCGACTTCGAACCCGACGCGCGCTTTCGCACCGACGGCATCGAGGAGCGCTGCACCGTCGTCTCAGCCGATGTTCAGGACTACGAGGCGATGACGCGCGTGCTCAACGAGCACAGCGTCGACACCGTCTTCCATCTCGCGGCGCAGACGATCGTCGGGACCGCGAACCGGTCACCGCTGTCGACCTTCGAGGCGAACATCAGGGGGACCTACGTGCTGCTCGAGGCGTGTCGCGCGACCGGGGTGGTCGGCGATCCGGTGCAACGGATCGTCGTCGCCTCGTCCGACAAGGCGTATGGCTCGCACGACGAGCTGCCCTACCGCGAGGACTTCGCGCTCCAGCCGACGTTCCCGTACGACGTGTCGAAGGCCTGCACCGACATGATCGCGCGCAGCTTCGCCGCGACCTATGAGCTGCCGGTAGCGGTGACGCGCTTCGCCAACATCTACGGCGGCGGCGATCTCAACTGGTCGCGAATCGTGCCCGGAACCTGCCGTGCGCTGGCCGCGGGCGAGGCGCCGGTGATTCGCTCCGATGGCACGCCTGAGCGCGACTACCTCTATGTCGAGGACGCCGTCGACGCCTATCTCACCGTCGCCCGATCGCTCGACGACCGGCGCTTCCGCGGGCAGGCCTGGAACGCCGGTTGGGGTTCGCCGCTGGCGGTCCGCGAGATTGTCGATCGCCTGATCGCGGTGTCCGGCTCCGAGGCGATCCCGGACGTCCAGGGCCACGGCACGCCGCACGGCGAGATCGACCGCCAGTACCTCGACTCGTCGGCGATCGCTGCCGAGCTCGGCTGGCGCCCGCGAATCGAGCTGGACGAGGGGCTGCGGCGCACTCACGAGTGGTATGCGCGACGGCTCGGCTGACGCGGCGCGCTGACTAGCCTGTCTGGCGTGCGACGAACCACCGCCTCGTTGCTCGCCGGCCTTCCGCTGCTGGTCGCGGCCGCCGTTGCCCCCGTCGGTCACGCCGAAGACGGCCTCGCCGCGAGCGCGCAACGGGTCATCGCCGTCGGCACATCCGTCGATGGCCGACCGATCCAGGCGCGCTGGGTGGGTTCGCCACGCGCCGCGCGGACGGTGCTCGTCGTCGGCGAGATCCACGGCAGCGAGCCTGCGGGACGCGCGATCGTGCGCCGCCTGCGGGCGATCCGCCCGCCACGCGGCGTCGCGCTGCTGCTCGTCGACAGCGTCAACCCCGATGGTCGCCAGGCCGGCACCCGCTGGAATGGGCGCGGGGTTGACCTCAACCGCAACTTCCCGTTCGGCTGGCGACCGAACGGCATGCCCTTCGACACCTACTACTCAGGACCGGCGCCGCTCTCGGAGCCCGAGTCGCAGGCAATGGCGCGTCTGATCCGACGCGTTCGGCCACGCGTGACGGTCTGGTACCACCAGCACATGCGGTTGGTCGATCGTTCCGGTGGCGATCCGTATCTAGAGCGGCTGTACGCGCAGCACTCGCGGCTGCCGTACAAGCGGATCGCGCCGCTCCCCGGTACCGCGACGAGCTGGCAGAACAGCGCCTTCCCCGACGACAGCGCGTTCGTGGTCGAGCTGCCGGCCGGTCGTCTCGACGGGCGCGGAGTCGTTCGCCACGCTGGTGCGGTCGCCGCGCTCGTGCGGGCTGTGGCGCCACCGCGTGTCGTGCAGACGCCGATCCCCTTCGGGTCCCGGCGCAAGGCGGAGATGCGGGCCTACGCCAAGCGCCACTACGGGGTCGACGACTATCGGCTGCGACGGCCGCGCGCGATCGTCGAGCACTACACCGCCTCGAACAGCTTCTCGTCGGCGTTCAACACGTTTGCCGCCGACACGCCCGACGTCGAGCTCGGCGAGCTGCCCGGTGTCTGCGCCCACTTCGTGATCGACCGCGACGGGACGATCCATCAGCTCGTGCCGCCGACGATCATGTGTCGCCACACGGTCGGTCTTAACTGGACGGCGATCGGCATCGAGCACGTCGGCGTCAGCGATCGCCAGGTGCTCGCCAACCGTCGCCAGCGTGCCGCATCGCTGCGTCTCACGCGCATGCTCCAGGGCAGTTACGGGATCGCCACGCGCAACGTCATCGGCCACGCGGAGAGCCTGTCCAGCCCGTTTCATCGCGAGCGCGTCGCCCGGCTGCGCAACCAGACCCACGGCGACTTCGCGGCGCCGGCGATGCGGAGCTACCGCCGCATGCTCGACCGGATGGCCGCTCCCAAGTCGCTCCGCGAGCGCTAGCTACTCGACGCGGTAGCGCTCGGGCACGTAGGTCTGCGTGTCCTCGGGCGGGCGAACGTAGGCGCGCTGCTGACGCGGTGGGAGCTCTACCGACTCGTACTCGACCTCGCCATGAGGGATCTGGTCGAGCAGGTGGGCGATCAAATTGAGCCGTGCGGTGCGCTTGTCGTCGGCCTCGACGACCCACCATGGCGACTCCTTGGTGTCGGTGTAGGCGAACATCTCGTCCTTCGCCTCGGCGTAGTCGACCCAGCGCGCGCGGGCCTCGAGGTCGATCGGGCTGAGCTTCCAGCGCTTGGCGGGGTCCTTCAGCCGCTTCTCGAAGCGGCGCTCCTGCTCCTCGTCGCTGACTGATAGCCAGTACTTGATCAGCACGAGTCCCGACTGTTGGAGCATGCGCTCGAACAGCGGGCAGCTGCGCATGAACTCCTGATACTCGGCGTCGGTGCAGAAGCCCATCACGCGCTCGACGCCGGCGCGGTTGTACCAGGAGCGATCGAACAGGACCATCTCTCCGCCGGCTGGCAGCTGCGCGACGTAGCGCTGGAAGTACCACTCAGTACGCTCGCGATCGGTCGGCGTCGCGAGCGCGACGTTGCGGATCACGCGCGGGTTGGTCTTCTCGACGATCCGCTTGATCGCGCCGCCCTTGCCGGCCGTGTCGCGCCCCTCGAAGATCACGACGACCTTCAGCTTCTCCTGCTTGATCCACTCCTGCAGCCGCACGAGATCGGTCTGGAGCCGCTCGAGCTCCTTGTCGTATTCGCGCTTGGTCAGCGTCTTGGTGGCGATTGTTTGACGATAACGCGCGTCAGGCGTCCAGCACTACGTCGCCTTCCGGCACCGCACAGCACAGCAGCGCGCCGCCGGACGGCGCCGGTTCGAGCGGCTCCGGGTCGTGACGCACGGTGCCGTCGAGGACGCGCGCGTGGCAGCCATGGCAGGCGCCGATACGGCATCCGAACGCGGCGTTTACGCCGTTGGCTTCGGCGAGGTCCAGCAGGCTCGCGCAGCGTGGCTCCCAGGCAGCGGTGACGCCCGACCGCGAGAACTCGACCGAGGGGCCTGAGGGTACGGCGGGAGCCGTGACCGAGCGGGACGCGGGGGAAGGCAGGTCGGCGGCTGGTGCCGCCGGACCGCCGAAGCTCTCGCTGTCGATCCGCGCGGGGTCGACGCCGGCACCGTCCAGACCGGCCCGCAGCTCCGCGACGAACGCCGGTGGTCCGCACAGCCGATACTCGGCGTCGAGCGGAACGCCGAGGTCGAGCAACGCCTTCGCGTCGATCCTGCCCGCCGCGTCGTAGTCGCGCCGGGGAACGTCGCGCTGGTCCGGCTGCGAGTAGCGGATGTGGCTTTGGCCGTTCGGGAGGCCAGCGATCAGTTGCTGTGTCTCGGCCCGGAACGGGTGCTCGCGCCCGTTGCGCGCCCCGTGTATCCACCACACCTCGCGTCGCGAGCTCTCCGCGACAAGCGAATGCAGCATCGCGAGGACGGGCGTAGCGCCGATGCCGGCGCTGATCAGGACGACGGGCCGGGTGCGGTGGCCTCCGAGGACGAACTTGCCGTGGGGTCCGGCGAGATCGATCGTCGCACCGGTGTCGAGCGTCGCATGGAGGTGCTCGCTCATGACGCCGCCCGGCTCGCGCTTGACGCTGAGTCGAAGCCGGCGCCTGCTCGCCGCGCTCGAGACCGAATAGCCGCGCGTCGTCGGTCCGACGTCGGGGATCTGCGAGCGGACCATGACGAACTGGCCCGGCTCGGGCGCGGGCAGCCGCCTCCAGCGCGCCGGTGCGAGCTCGAACGAGCAGACCGTGCTGCTCTCCAGCGTCACCCCCGTGACGCGATAGTGACGAAACACCGGGCCAGTGGGCGGCGTCAGAACCCGCATGACGAAGAGAAAGACGATCGGCGCGCCGGTGACTACGAGTAGCAGGCGCATCCATGTCGTCGACGCGTCGGTGCCGGCGCCGAGGGTGTGGGCGACCGCCAGCACGTAGACGAGCACGGTCGCGCGGTGCAGCTTGCGCCAGAGGGCCGGCCCGATCCACTGCCTGATCCAGTAGGAGAACCCGAGCAGCGCGCCGAGCCAGCCGCCGGTCACGCCGAGTCCTGTCCAGAGCGGCTCGTAGGTGCTCGTGAAGGGCAACGTGATATCGCCGATCGACGGCGACAGGAAGCGATCGCCGAGCAGGGTGATGCCGTGGACGGCGATCGCCACCAGGCCGACGAGGGCGGTCTGTTGGTGGAGTGAGAGGAGCGTCCGTGCTAGCCCGGGACGTTGCGAGACTCGGCCGGCCATCGCGAGACCGATCGCCACGGACGCGGTGATGCACAGCAGTGCGACCACACCGGCGGCGCGTGACGCCAGCCACCAGCTGAACTCGGCAGGGTCTGGGCCCGTCATGCCGCGACCTCGACACGTTCTCCGATGAGCTCGACCTGACCATCGCCATGGACGAGTGCTCCGCCGTGCGCTGCCAGCACCGTGCGCGCTTCGTCGGGACCGCGCAGCAACGCCAGCTTCGCCAGCGTCTCAGCCTCGAGGGTCGTCGGCCCGAGTGCGGTCGCGGTGAGCACCTCGGTCCAGACCGGGCGACCGGTCAGCGGATCGAGCAGGTGGTGAGCGGGCAGGCCGTCGGCGACCGTCCATGCGCGCGACACGACGCTCGACGTCGCTACCGCCCGGTCCTCGACCGTGAGTCGTGCCGCCGGCCAGTCGCGCAGCGGGTGGGCGATCTCGATCTCACGGCGGCCTCCGACGCGAATGTCGCCACCGCAGTCGACGACCCACTGGTCGAGATCGTCGAACCGAGCCGCGAGCAGGTCGGCGACATGGCCCTTGCCCGAGCCGCCGAGATCTAGGCGTAGCCCGGAGGGGCGCACGATCATTCCGGCGTCGTCGTCGACGCGCACCGCTTTCCAGTTCCGTTCCGGGTGCGGCTGCGCCTGCCGCCAGGAGCGCACGGGTAGGGGGACGTCTTCCTTGGGTTCGTACGAGTCGACGTAGCCAGCCGCCTCCAGCGCGTCCAGGAGGCAGGGGTCGACGAGACCGCCGCTGCTTTTCGCTGCCCACAGTGCGGCGCTCACGGCCGATCGCAGCAGCGGAGAAGCTGGGACGACATCGCGCGGGTCTTCGTTAAGCGCCGAGAGCTCGGACGTCGGCAGGAAGCGCGATAGGCGTGCGTGGTAGTCGAGAACGATCGCCCGGGCCTCGGCGACGGCGGCGCGCGCGCCGAAACCGGTTGCGATCAGGCGCACCGTGCTGCCGAGCGCGGCGAAAGCCTCGTCGACGGTAGGCGGCTTCAGGGCGACCACCGGCTGGCTCACGACCCACCGCTGACGACCGGGGCTGGTGCCGGTGCCGAAGTCACCGGTGCTGCCGCCACGGGCGCGCTGGACCCGATTGGCGCTGTAGCGACCGCTTGACCACCCACGGTCGCGGGTGCTGCCTGCTCGACGATCCGCCGGATGACGATTCGCCGGACGACTAGCGGCCGGGCGGAGGTGGCGGGCGGCTTCATCGCGCCGATCGCCGGATCCTGGCCTGCCCGGATCTGGAGCGCCAGATAGATCAGGACGATGCAGAACAGCGCGGCGGCGACCGTCGCGACAGGGAGCCCGCTCGAGCGGTCAGTCGTCGTCGTGGTCGTCATCTCCGCCACCGTGCCCGCTGTTGTCGTCGTCCCAGTCGTCGCTGTCGCCGTCGTCGTGTCCGCTGTCGTCGTCGCGTTCGTCACCGCCGTGGCCGTGGCCGCTGTGGTCGTCGTCGAAGTCGTCGTCACCGTGGTCGTCGCCACGGTCATCGGGGGCGGGTGGCGGTGCTGCGGCGGCCGCAACGGGAGCGGCGGCCGGTGCGGCGCGGGGTGCGGAGGATGCGGCGGCGGCCGGTTGCGCTGGAACGCGCACGGTGCGCCGCACGATCTCGGTCCGGACCTGTGGCGTGGGGGCGCCGGCAGGCTCGGTCGCGGGTTCGTCGCGACCGGCGCCCAACGCGACGGCCGCGAGCGCACCGAGCGCGAGCAGGGTGGCGGTGGCGGAGAGGGTCGTTCGGTTCAGTGCCATGCGCCGAAGATCGGCGCACGGCCTACAAGGCCCGGTCAGGCAATGGTCAGGTGTTGGTAAAGCCTGCTCAGAGGCGGGTGCCTACGGCGACCAGATACTCCTGCTCGAAGCGCGCGTCCTCGGCCGACCCGCAGTTCCACTCGCCGCAGAACTGGTCGACCGCCGCGTCGAACTCCTCGTCGCGACCGGACTTCGTCGCATTGGCACGCGCGACGATGGTCGGGCCGTAGCGGGCCTTGAAGTGCTCGCCGTAGTCATGTGGATGCTCGAAGGCGGTGACCTCGAGGTCGTCGCGCTCGAGCGTGCGCCAATCGACTCGGTCGCCGAACAGCTCACGCAGGTGGTCCTCGCCACCCCAGAGCGGCGGCGGTTGCGCGCCGGGGGGAGGGGGCG
>CAMLNW010000042.1 GCA_946481495.1 uncultured Actinomycetes bacterium | reverse complement strand
GGGTGAAGCCGTGGCGCCGCTCAAGGCGGTCGGCAAGACCGAGCGCCGCGGCACGAGCATCACCTTCCTGCCGGACCTCGAGATCTTCGAGACGATCGACTACGAGTACGCGACGCTCGAGACGCGCTTCCGCGAGATGGCCTTCCTGACCAAGGGCCTGAAGATCACCTTCACCGACGAGCGCGGCGAGGGCAGCAAGGTCGACTTCAAGTACGACGGCGGCATCCGCGACTTCGTCACCTACCTGCACTCCCAGGGGACCAAGGAGGCGGTCCAGAAGAAGGTCATCTACCTCGAGGACCAGGGCGACATCGGCGAGGTCGAGGTTGCGCTGCAGTGGAACAACTCCTACCAGGAGTCGCTGCTCTCGTTCGCCAACAACATCAACACGCACGAGGGTGGCTCGCACCTCTCGGGCTTCCGTTCGGCGCTGACGTCGACGGTGAACCGCTACGCGAAGGAGAAGGGCCTCCTGAAGGAGAAGGACCCGAACCTCGCCGGCGAGGACATCCGCGAGGGCCTCACCGCGATCATCTCGGTGAAGATCCCCGACCCCCAGTTCGAGGGCCAGACGAAGACCAAGCTCGGCAACCCGCCGGTCGAGGGCTTCGTCCAGCAGGCGGTCAACAAGGGCCTCGCGGAGTTCCTCGAGGAGAACCCCCAGGACGCCAAGCAGGTCATCACCAAGGCTGTCTCGGCTTCACGCGCCCGCGAGGCGGCGCGCAAGGCGCGCGACCTGACACGGCGCAAGTCGGCGCTTGAGAACTCGACACTGCCGGGAAAGCTCGCCGACTGCTCGGTGCGCGACCCCGCGCTTGCTGAGATCTTCGTGGTCGAGGGCGACTCAGCCGGCGGCTCGGCCAAGCAGGGTCGCGACCGCAACACGCAGGCCGTGCTGCCGCTGCGCGGCAAGATCATCAACGCCGAGAAGAACCGCATCGACAAGGTGCTCTCGAACAACGAGATCCAGGCGATGATCACGGCGATCGGAACCGGCATCCGCGAGGAGTTCGACCTCGAGAAGGCCAGGTACCACAAGGTGATCATCATGTGCGACGCCGACGTCGACGGCGCCCACATCCGCACGCTCGTGCTGACCTTCCTGTTCCGCGAGATGCCGGAGCTGATCGAGGCCGGCTACGTCTATCTCGCCAAGGCGCCGCTCTACAAGGTCAAGACCGGCGGCCAGGAGATCTACATCGAGAAGGAGTCCGAGCTTGAGGAAGTGCTGCTGCGCGACAAGCTCGAGAAGATCGAAGTGCTCGGTCGCGGCGGCAGCGGAACGACCTTCACCCACGCGCGCTGGCAGAAGTTCGGCCGGCTGCTCAAGCAGTACGAGGGCTGGGCGTCGTCGCTGCGCGCCGAGTTCGGCCACGACACGATCACCTTCCTCGAGGAGGCCCAGATCCTCGACGGCGGGTCGGTCGACGCCGACGCGGTCGAGGCGCTGATCCGCGCCGAGGACAGCGAGGAGGCGCCGTTCACCACCGAGCTGATCTCCGAGGACTCCGAGGAGCTCGTGATCCGCGTCGTCGAGCGGCTCAACGGGTCGGCCGCGACCTACAAGCTGCGCCGCGACATGTTCGGCCGCTCGGAGTACGCGAGCTTCGTGCGCGTGCACAAGGAGCTCGAGGAGCTGGTCGGGCGGCCGGCGTTCGACGTGCGGCTCGGCCGCAAGGAGCAGACGGCGCTGTCGTTCGAGGAGCTGCGCAAGAAGGTGCTCGACGTGGCGCGCGAGGGTGTCGGGGTTCAGCGCTTCAAGGGCCTCGGTGAGATGAACGCCGACCAGCTCTACGACACGACGATGGACGCCGAGCGGCGGACGCTGCAGCAGGTGACGGTCGACGACGCCTCCCTGGCCGATCAGATCTTCTCGATGCTGATGGGCGACCAGGTGGAGCCGCGCCGCAAGTTCATCGAGGACAACGCGACCAAGGTCGCCAATCTCGATGTGTAGCCGGAGGACGATCTAGAGATGGCTGGTACGGAGATCCTGTCGGGCGGGAACATCGAGCCGCGCGGGATCGAGGAGGAGATGCGCTCGTCGTACCTCGACTACGCGATGAGCGTGATCGTCGGGCGCGCGCTACCCGACGCCCGCGACGGGCTGAAGCCGGTCCACCGGCGCGTCCTCTACGCGATGTTCGAGGGCGGCCTCGGGCCGACCCGGCCGTACAAGAAGTCGGCCGCCACGGTCGGCGACGTGATGGCGAAGTTCCACCCGCACGGCGACTCGGCGATCTACGACACGCTCGTCCGGATGGCACAGCCGTTCGCGATGCGCGAGCCGCTCGTCGACGGCCAGGGCAACTTCGGCTCGATCGACAACGATCCCGCTGCGTCGCTACGCCTGGCGGGACCGTTCGGATCGACTCGATCGTCGCGGCCGCGCAGCCTGACTCCGACAACGAGATCGCGATCGAGGTCCTCGACCGCTCGGGCCGGACCGTCAAGGCCTCCCGCCTGTTCCACTCCGGCGAGCATTCGACCCTCAAGCTCCGGACGACGACCGGCCACGAGATCACAGGCACCGAGAACCACCCGCTGCTCTGCATCGTGGAGGTCGCTGGCGTCCCGATGCTGCTGTGGAAGTTGCTCGAGGAGATCGAGCCGGGTGACCGGGTTCTCCTCGCGCGGGCTCCGCGCGGAACCGCCGACGCCCTGACCGACGATCAGCGTGCGGCCGCGCTGCTCGCCGGCGCGTTCGTCGCGGAGGGCTGGGTCTCGGAGAAACGCGCCGGCTTCAACAATGTCGATCCGGAGTACTTCTCGGCGGTCGTCGATGCCTACGACCGCGTGGTCGGCGGTACGCGCTATGTCTCGTCGCGGATGATCGCCTCCGGCAGCGTGCTGCACGAGCTGGACGTTCAGAACCTCGATCGACTGCTCGACAGCCCGCTTGCCGACATGGCTGCACATCGCAGCCGCGACAAGATGGTTCCCGAGTTCGTCTGGTGCGGCGGGAGTGAGCTGAAGCGGGTCTTCCTGCAGTCGCTGTTCACCGGCGACGGGTCTTCGTCGCTGCTGCCGCGCAAGACGATCCAGGTCTCCTACTCCACCTACAGCGAGCAACTGGCGAAGGACGTCCTCGCGCTGTTGCTGGAGTTCGGAGTCGTCGGTCGCATCTGCCGCTACGACAAGGGCGAGATCAAGGTCGTGATCACAAATCGTCGCGACGCGCGACTGTTCGCCAGCCGGGTCGGATTCCTCGGTGCCAAGCAGGCCAAGCTCGAGCGCGATCTGACCGCGATCCCCGAGTCGAGCCGCGCACTCAGCCACGACCACGTGCCGTTCATCGCCGACTACATCCGGTCGGACAGTGGGTCGCGCTGGACCGATCGCGACTGGCTGAACCGCCACAACATCGATCGCGTCGAGCGATGGGAGCAGGGTGGCACGGCGATCATGGAGCGCATCGCGTCGCCGGAGGTTCGCAGCGTGGTCGAGCCACTGGTGACCGGCGACTACTACTACGCCGAGGTCGCGTCGGTGAAGGCTGCCGGCGTCCAGCCGGTCTACTCGATCCGGGTTGACACCGACGACCACTCGTTCGTCACCAACGGGTTCGTCAGTCACAACACCGAGGCGCGGCTGACGCGGCTCGCGATGGAGATGCTGCGCGACATCGACCGCGACACGGTCGACTTCACGCCGACCTACGACGACGCGCGGCTCGAGCCGACGATCCTGCCGTCGCGCTACCCGAACCTGCTCGTCAACGGCTCCTCGGGGATCGCCGTCGGCATGGCGACGAACATGCCGCCGCACAATTTGCGCGAGACGATCGACGCGACGATCGCCTACATCGACAACCCCGAGATCGACGTCGCCGGGCTGATGAAGCACGTCAAGGGCCCGGACTTCCCGACCGGCGGGATCATCGTCGGCTGGCAGGGAATCAAGGACGCCTACGAGACCGGCCGCGGCCGCGTCGTCGTGCGCGGGAAGGCGCACATCGAGCCGCTGCGCCAGGGCAAGGAGGCGATCATCGTCACCGAGCTGCCCTACCAGGTGTCGAAGGGCGACGGTCGCGGCGACGGCTCCGGCCTGATCAAGAAGATCGCCGAGGTCGTCAAGACCGACCGCATCAAGGAGATCTCCGACCTCCGCGACGAGTCCGACAAGTCGGGCATCCGGCTCGTGATCGAGCTCAAGCGCGACGCGATCCCGAAGGTCGTCCTCAACAACCTCTACAAGCACACGCCGCTGCAGTCGACGTTCGGCGTCAACAACGTCGCGCTCGTCGACGGCGTGCCGAAGACGCTCTCGCTGCGCGAGCTGATCGGCCACTACATCGAGCACCAGCGCGACGTCGTCATCCGGCGCACGAAGCACGAGCTGCGCGAGAAGGAGGCCCGCCGCCACATCCTCGAGGGCCTGCTGATCGCGATCACCGACATCGATGCGGTGATCGCGCTGATCCGCGGCTCGGCCGATCCGGACAGCGCGCGCGACGGGCTGATGGAGAAGTTCGACCTGACGCGGATCCAGGCGCAGGCGATCCTCGACCTCCGTCTCCAGCGGCTGACCGCGCTCGAGGCCGACAAGCTCAAGCAGGAGCACGCCGACGTGCTCGAGCGGATCCGCGAGCTGCGCGAGATCCTCGGCGACGAGCAGCGGATCCGCGACATCATCAAGGAGGAGCTGACGGAGATCCGCGATGCCTACGGCGACGAGCGCCGCACGGACATCACGCACTCCGAGGACGACATCGACATCGAGGACCTGATCGCCGATCAGCAGATGGTCATCTCGATCACGAAGTCGGGCTACATTAAATCGCTGCCGCTCTCGACCTACCGCACCCAGCACCGCGGCGGCGTCGGTGTGCGCGGGATGGACATGAAGGACGAGGACTACATCGAGCACCTCTTTGTCTGCTCGACGCACGACTACCTGCTGTTCTTCACCAACCGCGGCAAGGTCTACCGGCAGAAGGTCTACGAGCTGCCCGAGGCATCGCGGACCGCGAAGGGGCGCGCGCTCGTCAACCTGCTGCCGCTGCGCGAGGGCGAGTTCGTCCGAGCGGTGCTCTCGACGCGCGACTTCAGCGAGGGCAAGTACCTCGTCTTCGCGACCAAGAAGGGTCAGATCAAGAAGACCGAGTTCCTCGCCTACAACACGCCGATCAAGGCGGACGGGATCATCGCGATCAAGATCCGCGACGACGACGAGCTGGTCGCCGTGCGGCGGACCTCGGGCGACGACGACATCATCATGGTCTCGCGCTCGGGTCAGGCCGCCCGCTTCAACGAGGACCAGGCGCGGCCGATGGGCCGCGACACCGGTGGTGTGCGTGGCATGAACGTCTCGCGCGGCGACAACTGCGTGCTCGCGATGGACATCGCCCGCGACGACACCGAGCTGCTTGTCGTCACCGAGAACGGCTACGGCAAGCGGACGCCGATCACCGAGTACCCGGTCAAGGGTCGTGGCGCGATGGGCGTCAAGACGATCAACATCACCGAGAAGAAGGGGGGCGTCGCCGGCGCCCTGATCGTGCGTGAGCACCAGGACCTCGTCTTCATCTCCCAGAACGGGATGGTCCAGCGGACCGGGGTCAAGGGCATCTCGCAGCAGGGGCGGCCGGCGCAGGGCGTGCGGGTGATGAACCTGCGCGAGGAGGACGTGGTGAGTGCGGTGGCGTTGGTGATGGAGGACGAGGCGGATACGGCTGCTGTTGCGGAGGGTGAGTCGGAGGGGCTGACGTCGATTGTCGAGGGCGATGCGCCGGTTGTTGATGACGCAGCCGCTGAGCCTGAGCAGCCGGCCGACGACGAGTAGCGAGCGCTGCTTGTAGCGGGCGTGCGGTAATCGACAACGGAGCTAGCTTCGCAACGCTCCTCTGCCGATCACCGCACGCCCGCGTAACAGTCGGCTGAGGGTCGGGCCGCCGCGCGTTTCGCGCTGAGGGTTCGCTTCGTTGCTTCGTGAAGTGCTTGGAGCTTGGGTGGGGAGCTCGGCGGCTGCAATGGGGCGCGCTTTTGTCGGACTGGGCCGGTCTTGTTGCTTGGTGTGGTCGTCTGGCGTAAGACGGCGCTGCGCCGACGTTGGTTCGCTGCTGGCGCTGAGTCGTCACCGTTGAAGTCCACAGAGCGGTTTTCGGCATCTAGGTTGGTGGGGTGCTTGCGGGCGTGGTGATCCTTGGGTTGTTTGGAGCGGGGATTCTGAGCGGAGTCTCGGGGGCTTCGGCAGATCTGCCCGGGATCGCTCTGGGGTCCACCGCGTTGCTGTTTGCCGAGCGGACGGTTGCGCTGTTCGCGATCTGGATGGCAATCGTCGTTGTCGTGATTCGGGCATTCAAGAATCAGATCCCGGTGGAGATCTCGGGCCGTGGCGTGAGGTATGCCGAGGCAGGGGACGTCGAGGCTAAGAGCACGTCCATGGAAGGTGTCCTGGATGACGTCGATGTTGAGATGCGTTGGTTGCGCAATGCAGTACTCGAGCTTCAAAACGCTGCGCCGCACACCCCGCGGAAAGGGAGTCCGGATGGCCGGTAGACTAAATGCCATGTGCCAAAACGACCAGGACATAGAGGATCGGATCTTCGAGCTGCTAGGAGAGATGAAGACGCCCCTAGTGATCATCCGTGAACTTGATCTGGGTGTGGATGAGGGCTATGCGCTCATCCGGAAGGTGATCAAGGAGCGAGATACACCGAATGCGATCAGGATTCGCGAAGGGATCAAGCGGATGGCGGCAATTCGCATCTGATCCACTGGCGAGTCGGTCAGGGGCGTCTGCTTCAATGGGACCACTAGGGAAAGGAGGTGGTCCAAAGTTGAGTGACAGACGTTTTGGGACCCTGGAGGTGTCCGGCCGCTAAGCCCGGCGCACTGGACCCCGTTTAGCGGAGTCCAACCGTGACACCCTCGGAGACGGAGACCGGGAGAGGTCCCGCCGGTCGTCGATTTCGTCACCGAGCTGGTCCAGTCAAGAGCAGTAGCGGAGGGCGTCCTACGGGGCGCCCTCCGTCGTTCGGGCGCACGCGAGAGGGCCGCTAGTTGCTGGCGGCGCCGTTGTCGGCGGTCGTCTCGAGCGAGTTGACCTGGCGCTCGAGATCCTCGACCTTCGTCTTGAGGTCGGTGTTGGCGTCGGATGCAGCCTTAGCGTCGTCGGTCGCGGCGTTGGCATCCTTCTGTGCTTTGCGGACGCTGTTCTGGATCTGGCTGACCTGGCTCTGGGTCGGTAGGGCGTCGATCTGGGTTCCGAGCTCATCGATCTGCTTGCTGAGCTTCGAGTCGAGACGGTCGAGGTCGGCCTGGGTGGCGTTGCTGGCCGAGTTGGTCGCGTCCTTCGCGTCGCGCGCCTCGACGAAGGCGATGACCGCGACGGCTGTCGCGGCCACGGCCCAGACGCCGGCGACGATCAGCCAGCGGCGTAGCGAGCGGACATCGCCGATCGTTGCGGGTGCGCTGGCGTCGGGCTTCGGCTGCTTGACCTTCTTCGGTTTGCCGTCTCCCGCGGGCGGTGGGGCGACCGGGACCGCCTGCGGCTCGGCTGGTTGAGCGGGAGCGGCGGGCTGCGCCGGCGGGGCGACGGGTGAAGGCGTTGCGGGCTGCTCGACCGTCGGCTGCGGCGGCGTGACTGGAGTCTCCTGCGGTTCCGCAGGGGGTTGCTGCTCGGGTGGCGGCGGTGTCGTCGACTCCATCTCGGTCACGCGGCCTTGGGAATGTACTGCTCCCACGACTGCGGGATCACAGGTACGGCCACGTGTATGAAGATCGTAGAGTTGGGCGCGGACGGGGGATGACGGGGGACCATGTTCGCTTGACGTGGCAGGCGATCCCCCTTGCGGCGGTTGCAGGGAGCGCAACAGGTGACGATGTTGTTCCAGTCGGTCGGGCCGCCCTTCGAGCGCGGGATGACGTGGTCGACGGTCAAGCTGCCGCGCTCCTCGCCGCAGTACTGACAGGTCCACTGGTCGCGCGCGAAGACGGCTCGGCGGGTGATCTTGCGGCGGTGGGCGTCGCGTGGGACGCGGACGTAGGTCTTGAGCCGGATGACCATCGGCCGCGGCAGGGTGAAGCTCTCGGCGTGCAGTGCCCACTCGCTGCGCTCAAGGATCTCGGCGCGGTTCTTGAGGATCAGCACCGCTGCACGGCGAACGGTGCAGACGTTGATCGGCTCGTAGGAGGCGTTGAGGACGAGCACGCGGCCGGATGAGGTTGCGCGCCCGCCAGACCGGCCGTCTGGAGGCGCGCTGCTAGGTGCTGGGTCGTCGTCCCCAGGCCTCAACTCGGGTACCGGTTGCACCGTCACGGTGCGGCCAGTGTAGCGAGGGTCTATGCCGCTTCGGAAGAGGCGGCGGGATACGAGCCAAGGACGCGCAGCGTCTCGACACGCGCCGCCAGCGCGGCCAGCGCCTCCTCGACACGCGGGTCGGTGCTGCTCGCGTCGAGGTCGGCAAAGAACATGTAATGGCCCAAGCGCACCCGCCGCGGCCGCGACTCGATCTTGGTCAGGTTGATCTCGCGGTCGGAGAGCTCGCGCAATACCGACACCAGCGAACCGGGTGCGTCGTCGTTGAAGCCCCAGAAGACGATCGCGGTCTTTGCCGGGCCGTCAGCGGGCGGCTTGGCGTCCTCGGCACGTGCGAGCCAGACGAAGCGGGTGACGTTGTCGGGACGGTCCTCGATCCCCGGGGCGATGACTGTTGCTCCATACAGCTCGGCGGCGAGGGCGCTGCCAACGGCGGCGATGGTCCCATCCGGCGACGTCGCGGTCTCCGCCTGCCCCGAGACGAGTCGCACCGCTTCGGCGGTCGAGGTGGCCGCCGCCGTCGTGGCGCCCGGCAGTCGCTCGCGTAGGAAGGTGGAGCACTGCCCGAGTGCGTGGGGATGGGAGATGACCTGGACGATCGAGTCGAGCTCGACCGGTCGCGGTGCGACCAGGTGGTGGTGGATCGCGTGAACCGTCTCGCTGATGATGCGCACGTCGGTGGCGGCGCCGGCGAGCGTGTCGAGGGTCGCGGCGACGCCGCCCTCGAGCGAGTTCTCGATCGGCACGACGGCACGGTCGGCCGTGCCCTCCTGGACGGCCAGGATCGCGTCGCGGACAGTCGCGTAGGAAACCGCTTCGGTTGGGCCATCGGCTGACGCGCGCAGCGCCTCGTCGGTGTTGGTGCCGGGCGGGCCGAGGTAGGCGACCCGCTGGTTCCCTGCGCTCATGACTGCGCCGGACTGGCCAGAGCTTGCTCGACGGCCGCCTGCTCCTCGGGCGAAAGCTCGAGCTCCGACTCGCCCGCGACGATCTGCTTGAAGTAGACGCGCGCGCTGTCGCGATGGTGGATCGAGGAGACGACGATGCCCGAGCGGTGTGCGTCGAGCAGCGCGAGCGAGCTCGACTGCTGGCCCGACAGCTCTCCATAGGCGTCGTAGCGAACGAGCGCGCGGTGCGCCACGCAACCGTCGATCCTGGTCTCGGCTCCGCCCATCCGTGTCTCGATCCCGGTCGCGGTGTCCTCGACCCAGTCGCGCAGCTCGACGAAGCCCTGCTCCAGGCGTGCCGCATGCTCGACGAGGTCGCGCTCGCCGGCGGTTCCGAGCACCGCCCGCTGATCGGCGCGCAGCCGTCGCTGCTTGACCGCCAGGACGATCGCCAGCACCAGCGCGATCACGCCGACGACCGCGCCAGCGAGCGCTACGAGTCCCTCTGTAGAGCTGAGGCCGTCCACCGTTCGCAGCCTACTCGCGGCTACGACGTGAAGATCGCTGAGAACTCGCCGACGTTGTTGCCGACCGACTCGTCCTCGCCCGGCACCAGCTCGATCTCGATCTTGATCGGGACGGCCTGGCCGGTCGGCGGCGTCCCGTCGAGCGGGATGCTGACGGTCTGCGCCTCGCCGGCGGCGATCGTGTCGATCACGCCCTCGGCGGTGGTCTCGTCGGCGCCGCTGCCGACGGTGGCGGTGACCTTGACGTCGGTCTCGGTGTTCTCGCCCTGGTTCAGCACTTGGACGTCGAAGGAGAGGTCGCCGGTGGCGGTGACACTGGTCGAGCCGCCGGGCGTGAGCGTCTGGCCGCCGAGTGTGACGGTGCCGAGGCCGTTGCCGTGCAGGCCTGGGGCGGCATCCTCGTCGGTCGTGCCGCCGCCACTGCTGATCCCGCTGAGCCGGTCCGCGACCTCGGCCGGATCGAGCCACGCGAGGTCCTTGAGGAAGGTGCTCTCGGTGAGGCTCTGCTTGAGGTCGGCGTCCTTTAGGACCTGGTTGATCTCGGGGATCACGCGCTTGAAGTAGATCTGGTCGCTGGTCAGGAAGAGCTGCATCGCGTCGGCGATCTGGTCGGCCGCCCCCTCGGCCTGGTCGCCGTCGGTCAGCGCGTTCGGCAGCGCGTCTGCGATTTGGGCGATGCCCTCGGCGCGGAAGGTCAGCGTCTCGACGAGCTGGGACTGCGCCGCGTCGAGATCGCCCGGATGGTCGAGCCCCTTGGCCCGGTCGACGAGCTGCGCTGACTGGATGCGGAAGCTGTTGAGCGCGTTCTCGACGTCGACGTCGGTCCCGCCGTCACCGCCGCCGAGCTGCTGGAAGAGCGCGTCGCTCTCGCCGTTGGACTCCTTCATCAGCGCATCGACGTCGCGCACCCAGTCGTTGATCGCGGAGTCCTTGCGCGAATCGAGGCATCCACGCACACCGAAGACCAGAATGATCAGGACGAGCAGACCTGCGCCCAACGCGAGCGCGCGCCGTACCATCATGGTTTGACGGTCGGTCGAAGGCCCCGGTCGGGGTCGTTGGCGGGCCGGGCGACCGCGGCCGGCTGTTGGCTGGTCCGGTTCGTCGAACAAGGACTGAATCCACTCCTCGTGAGAGGCCCTGCAGTAGGGGAAGTATGACCTTTCCATCGGTTGTCCTCCCTCCGGCCCCTCGGCCGACACGGCAGGTGCCCCCTCTCAGGGGCCGAACAACGAACCCAGATGAGTAGCCCCAATACCACCGAGCGGATAACGGGCGAGGCCCGGACCGAGCGTGTCGGCGCGGCTCCAGCGGGCCGGCTAGTACTCGGCCGCTATCGGCTTGGCGAGCGGCTCGGGGCCGGTGGCTTCGGCGTCGTCTGGCAGGCGCACGACGAGCGGCTGGAGCGCGACGTGGCCGTCAAGACGATCCCCTTTGGCGGCGGGGCCGGCGACGACGCGCGGATCCAGCGCGAGGCGATCGCCGCGGCACGGCTCAACCATCCAGGCATCGTCGCGCTCTACGAGCTCGGCCATGACGAGCACGCCGCCTATCTCGTCTCCGAGCTCGTCGACGGGGCGACGCTCGCCGACCTCAGCCGCGAGGGCGCGGTCTCGGACCGCGACGTGGCGCGGATCGGCGCGGCCCTCTGCGATGCACTCGAGCACGCTCACGCGCGCGGAGTAGTGCATCGCGACGTCAAGCCGGGCAACGTGATGGTGCTCGCCGAGCCGGCAGCGGGGGCGGGCTTCGCGAAGCTGACCGACTTCGGCATCGCGCGATTGGCGACCGGCGACTCGCTGACCGCCACCGGCGACATCGTCGGCACGCTCGCCTACATGGCGCCCGAGCAGGCGGAGGGGCAGCCGGTCGGTCCGGAATGCGACGTCTATTCGCTCGCGCTGACGCTCTACGAGGCGTGGACCGGCACGAACCCCGTGCGCGGAAGCAGCCCGGCGGCAACGGCCCGCCAGGTCGGCGCGCCGCTGCCTCCGCTGCGCCGTCAGCGGCGCGACCTGCCGGCCGCGCTCTGCGAGGTGGTCGATGCCGCACTCGACCCCGACCCCGGCTACCGGCCGCCGTTAAGTGAGCTGCGCGAGGTATTCGCGGACTCCGAGGACGAGCTCTCCGACGAGGGCGGGCTCGTCGAGCCGGAGGTCATCGAGCGCTTCGGGCTGACGGCGGTCACGCGCCGCGGCACTCGCTTGACGCGGATGCTGCGCGGCCGGGAGCTGCCGCCGCCGATCGTCGTACCCGGTGAGGAGACGCGATACCTCGAGGACGACGAGGTCGGGACGCGGCGGCAACCGTGGCCAACGTTGATTGCCGGTCGCGCGGCCGCCGGGCTAGCGGCCGGTTTGCTCGTCTTGCTGGGCGTCGGCCTCGGCCCGGACCCGTCGTTCGCCGTCGGAACCGCGGCGCTGATCGCCGCCGGCGCCGTCGCGCTGCTGCCGCGCGTCGGCTGGATCACTGCCGCGATGGGCGTCTGTGCCTGGCTTGCTTCACCCGAGGCGGGTCAGGAGGGAACGGCGCTTGTACTGACCGTTGCCTTGCTGCCGATCCCGCTGCTGCTGCCGCGGGCGGGGCTGCTGTGGTCGGCGCCGATCTTGGCGCCGTTGCTCGGCGCTATCGGTCTGGCACCGCTGTTCGTCGGGGCCGTCGCCTGGCTCGGGCGGACCGTCTGGCAGTGGGCCGGACTTGCCGTTGCCGGACTGCTTTGGCTGCGCATCGCGGAGGTCCTGACCGGCGACGACCTGCTCTACGGCGGCGCGCCGCCGGCATCTCCGCGCGCCGGTTGGGAGGCCTCGGTCGTCGACGCCACGCGCGACGCGATCGAGCCGGTGTTCACGTCGATCGACCCGCTGCTGGCGATCGCCTGGGTCGGGGCGGCGATTGGCCTTGGCTTCCTGGTCCGCGCATGGCGGGGAGCGGCACTACCCTGATGGATCGATTTCGATGAGCATGCTGCGTAATCTCGAGTCCAAGTTGGGCGGCCTCGTCGAGGGGGCGTTCAGCCGCGCCTTCAAGTCGAGCGTCGAGCCGGTTGAGCTCGCGCGCAAGCTGGCGAAGGAGATGGAGGAGTCGAAGATGGCCTCCGTCTCGCGCACCTACGTGCCGAACCACTACCGCGTCTTCCTGTCGCCGCAGGACCGCTCGCAGTTCGCGACCTACGAGCCGGCGCTGCGCAAGGAGCTGTCCGACTACCTGCTCGAGCACGCGCGCGCGGAGAGCCTTGCGCTGACCAGCCGTCCGGCGGTCGAGTTCCTGACCGACGAGCGGTTGCAGCTCGGCGAGTTCGGCATCCAGGCTCAGCTACTCAGCCCGCCCGAGGAGGAGCAGGCACCGGTGGCGGCCCCCGACGTGGCGCCGTCGCAGGGCGACTTCGGTCACACGATGGTTTACTCGCCCGACCGCTCCGGCGCGCGCGCGCTGGCGCCCGAGCGGCCGCGCCGCGGGCCCGGACAGCGGGCGGTGCTCGCCGGCGACGGGCGTCGCACGGTGATCGAGAGCGACCCGTTCACGGTCGGTCGCAGCCGCGACTGCGATCTCGTGATCGACGATCCGAACATCTCGCGTCACCACGCCGAGCTGCGCGCCGACGGCGACAGCTGGCGGATCGCCGACCTCGGCTCCACCAACGGCGTCAAGATCAACCGGCGCCGGGTCGACGAGGGGCTGCTGAAGAGCGGCGACCGGATCACGCTCGGCCTGACCGACTTCGACTTCGAGCTCGAGTAGAGAGGCACCGAGGATGGACGAGCCGCTCGCCGTAGCGTTGAAATTCGGCTTCCTGCTGGTGCTCTACCTGTTCCTGCTCTGGGTCGCGCGCAGCGCGCTGCGCGACCTCTCGCGCGGGGTCGAGACGGTCGGCGGCAACGCCGCCGCGCCACCCCCCGACCCGGGCAGCCGTCAGCGCGACGAGCCTGAGGGCGGCGGGCTGCTCGGCTCGATGGAGCCGCGGCTCGAGGTGATCGCGGCGCTCGGCTTCGAGCCCGGCACGACCTTCGACCTGCGCGACGGCGCGACGATGGGCCGCTCCGACCACGCAGAGATCCGCGTCGACGATCCGTTCGCCTCGTCGGCGCACGCGCGCATCTTCGCCCGCGGCGACTTCATGCTCGTCGAGGACATGGGCTCGACCAACGGCACCTACCTCAACGGGCGCCAGTTGCGCGGTGCCGAGCGGCTCAAGGTCGCCGACACGATCCGTATCGGCGACAGCGAGTACCGCTACCAGGAGTAGCCATGGCGCTGCAGGTGGTCGAACAAGCGGGGCTGACCGATGTCGGCCGTCAGCGCGAGGCGAACGAGGACAACCTCGTGCTCGCGTCGCCGGTCTTCGCGGTCGCGGACGGGATGGGCGGCGCGCGTGCCGGTGAGGTCGCGTCGCGGATCGCCGCTGAGACGTTCCGCGATCCGCGCGATCCAAATCGGACGCCGGAGCAGCAGCTCGAGCGCGTCGTCAAGGAGGCGAATCGCCG
>CAMLNW010000041.1 GCA_946481495.1 uncultured Actinomycetes bacterium | reverse complement strand
AGATCTACACTCTTTCCCTACACGACGCTCTTCCGATCTCGGGGTGCGCGTGGTCGGGTCGCCGGAGACGTCGGCCGCCAGCATGCCGTAGAGCTTCGCGACGGCGAAGTCGCTGTCGGCGATGATCGGGTAGTTCGGCGCTGTGCCCTGGGTCTCGGCGATGTCCTCGGCCCACTTCGCGTGGTTCTCGATCGGATCGACCGACAGTCCGATGATTTTCACACCACGACGGTCGAACTCCGGTTTGATGCTCGCCATGTAGCCGAGCTCGGTGGTGCAGACCGGCGTGAAATTACGCGGATGGGAGAACAGCACGGCCCAGGAGTCGCCGATCCAGTCATGGAAGCTGATCTTGCCCTCAGTCGTCTCAGCCTCGAAATCCGGGGCGGTCTCGCCAAGCTGCAGTGCCATCATGGTCCTCCTGGTCGAATGCCTGTAGCTCTCAATCTAGCCGCTTCGATTCAAAACGCTCGAAATTCGGTATGGATTCACGAGTTAGTGATGACATGAGCCCGGACATCCCCGATCGCAGCTACCGCCTTAGCGGCGACGCGCAGACCAGTGCCGAGCTCCGGCGCGTGGCGCACGGACGGATCGACGCCGCGCTCGAGCGCCTACGCCGCGACGCGCGCACCGACGTCGCCACCGCGGTCCACGACGCGCGCAAGGACATGAAGAAGCTGCGCTCGCTGCTGCGACTGGTACGCGACGGCCTCGGCGAGCAGCGCTACCGCGCCGAGAACGATCGCTACCGCGACGCCGCGCGCCAGCTCTCGCCCGCGCGCGAGGCGGAGGTGAACCTGTCGACGCTCGCGGCGCTGCGCGAGCGGTACGCCGACGAGGCGCCGGCTGCGGAGACCCTGCGAAGTGCGCTCGAGCAGGAGCACGAGCGCCTGGCTGTCGAGGGCGCCGCCCTCGACCGGCGCATCGAGCAGGCGACCGACGCGATCGCCGCCGGGGCGGCCGGCATCGACGCTTGGCCGCTCGACGGCGACGACTTCGATCTCGTCGCAGCGGGGATCGAGCGTGCCTACCGCCGCGGTCGCCGCGGCCTACGCCAGGTTCGCGACGACCCGACCGCCGAGAACGTCCACGACTGGCGCAAGCGCGTCAAGGACCTCTGGTACCAGCTGCGCTTGCTGCAGGACGCATGGCCCGCCGTGCTGAGGGCGTCGGCCGCCGAGGCACACGAGCTGGCCGACCTGCTCGGCGATCACCACGATCTCTCGGTGCTGGTCGCCAAGGCTCACGACGAGGCTCCCGACGATCCCGGCACGACGACGCTCGCCGCGCTGGCCGGACGCCGCCAGGCCGAGCTGCTCGAGGCGGCCTTCCAGCTCGGCGACCGCCTCTACGCCGAGAAGCCCGACCAGTTCACGCGTCGCCTCAAGTGCTACTGGCGCGCCTGGCGTCCTCCGGACGGTCCATAGCTTCAGTTTTCGCCAGCCGCGGCCGATGGGACGGCCATGACCAAAGCCCTCGCACGTGTCGCCCTCCTGGCCTCCCTGACGCTGCTCGCGATCCCAGCCGCCGCGTCCGCCGCGCCGACCCCCTGGGCCGGCAGCAGCTTCAACGACCTCGGTCCCGCATCGGCCTTGCTGTCGGTGACCCGCGATGGCCGGGCCTCGGTGACCAACGTCCAGCTGATCCTCGCCTGCACCGACGCCGAGGACGGCACCGAGTCCGAGCGAGCATTCGACGCGCGCTACCGCACACGCGAGCCGCTGCGCCGCAACCGCTTCGCCTTCGATTTCTCCGCGCTATCCGGCGGCCGACTTGGCCGCGTCCGGCTCAACGGCATCCTGCGCTCAAACGGTCGCGGCGCCGCCCGCTTGCGGGTCGAGGCCACCGCGACCGGCGAGGGCGGCGAGGTCGTCGAGCGCTGTCAGGGCTCGACGCGGATTCCGCTGCGCCGCGGCGGCTGAACAGCCGGGGCTCAGCCGCCCCAGTGACTAGCGCCCGCACCGTGCGCCCAAAGGCGCGCGGCCATGCGGTGGTGAGCGAGGCGATCGGCTGCGGTCCTGACCGGCCACGGCACTCGCCAACCGAGCAACTGGTACGGCCCGCGAGCTCCTGAAGAGCTGTTGTAGGCGTCCCACGAGTAGCGCGACTCGCGCGCGATGATCCAGCAGGGAACCGCGAAGCGGCCGTGCGAGCCACAGTCGTAGGGAGCGATGGCGCGCAGCTCGAGCTGACGCAGGTGGTGGCGACGGTAGCTGCGGCGGTGGTCGCGAATCACCTTCGCCGAGGCGCGCGGCCGCTCCTGGCAGCGGATCACCCGCTTCAGCGTCCGGCGCTCCTTGCGGGTGGCCGGCTGACGCCCGTCGAAGGCCTTCTTGGCCACGCGGTGGAAGTCGGCCCGGGTGTACTTGGCCGGGCACTTCGCCGCCTGAGCGGGGGTGGCGACGAGTAGAACGGCGGCAAGCGGAATTGACAGCAGCAGTGGTCGGATTAGGGCTCAGCTCCGGAGAGTCGGGGACTAGACAAGGCCAGGAGCCGCGCGGTACTCAGCGACTCGGGCCGCAGCATGGGCCAATCGGACCATGCCGCAATGCGTCTGAATTTCGGAGGCCAAGGTAGGGGCGGTCCCGCTCCGGAACTGTGAGTGAGATCACAGAGTCGACGCGCTCCGGCTCTAGCGCGCGGTTACTGTCCATATCCGCGTCTCCGGTTCGTCTCTAAGGCAACCAATCTCCCAAGGAGGAAGCGATGAAGTACATGCTGTTGATCCATCAGGGCACCGCCCCGACGCCGCGAACGCCGGAGTGGGAGCAGCTCTCGGAGGACGAGCAGAAGGCCGTCTACGCCGACTATCAGGCGCTCAACGAGACGGACGGCTTCACGTCCGGGCTGCAGATGGAGGGCCCGGAGACGGCGACGACCGTGCGCGTCGAGGACGGCAGGACGCTGACGACAGACGGACCGTTCGTCTCGGTCAAGGAGGCGCTCGGCGGCTACTGCTTCTTCGAGGCCGACGACCTCGACGCGGCGATCGCGCTGGCGTCGCGCATCCCGGCGGCGCGGATGGGCGGCGCGATCGAGGTACGCCCGATCGTGGAGTGGTAGCGATCGTCGAGGAGGCGTTCCAGGAGAACTGGGCCCGCGTCCTCGCAAACCTGATCGGCCTCCTCGGCGACTTCGACCTCGCCGAGGAGGCCACCCAGGAGGCATTCGCGATCGCCGCCGAGCGCTGGCCGCGCGAGGGGCCACCGACGAACCCGCGCGCCTGGCTGACGACAACAGCGCGCAACCGCGCGATCGACCGCATCCGCCGCGACCGCACGCTGGCGGCGAAGCTGCGCCTGCTCGACCTGCCCGAGCCGGCCCGGGAGGACGAGATGGACGAGACGACGATCCCCGACGAGCGGCTCGAGCTGATCTTCACGTGCTGCCATCCGGCGCTCGCACTCGACGCCCAGGTCGCGCTGACGCTGCGCACGCTGGGCGGCCTGACGACCGAGGAGATCGCCCATGCCTTCCTCGTCCCGCGCGAGACGATGGCCAAGCGGCTCGTGCGCGCCAAGCACAAGATCCAGGCAGCGGGCATCCCGTTCCGCGTCCCGCCCGACCACCAGCTCCCCGACCGCCTCGACGCGGTGCTCGCGGTCGACTACCTGATCTTCAACGAGGGCTACTCCTCAGTGCCCGACCGCGGCGACCTCGCGGCCGAGGCGATCCGGCTCGGCCGCGTGCTCGTCGCGGCGCTGCCTGACGAGCCGGAGGCGCACGGCCTGCTCGCGCTGATGCTGCTCAACGACGCCCGCCGCGACGCGCGCGTCGCTGATGGCGTCCCGGTGCTGCTGGGCGACCAGGACCGTTCGCTATGGGATCTCGATCAGATCGCAACCGGCAAGGCAGCGCTCGACCGCGCACTCGCGCTCGGCGGCCGCGGCAACTACGTCCTGCAGGCGGCGATCGCCGCACTCCACGCCGACGACCCGCCCGACTGGCCGCAAATCGCAGCGCTCTACGGCGAGCTCGCCCGCCTGTCGGGCTCACCGGTCGTAGAGCTCAACCGCGCGGCCGCGATCGCCGAGGCCGGCGACGTAGCCGGCGCACTCGTCGAGGCCGACCGCCTCGCGTCCAGCCTCGACGACTATCACTACCTGCACGCCACGCGCGGCGAGCTGCTGCGGCGACTCGGACGCGACGACGAAGCCGGCGCCGCCTACCGCCGCGCGCTCGAGCTGGTCCGCTCCGATCCCGAGCGGCGCTTCCTCGAGCGGCGGCTGGCGGAACTGGGCTAGTCCTCGTACGGCGCGTAGCGGTTGTGCAGCATCAGGTCGTTGCCGTCGGGATCGCGGAAGAGGGCCATGTAACAGACACCGGTGTCGAACGTGTCCGCGGTGAACTCGACGCCCTTGGCCTCGAGCTCCGCCCGCGTGGCGGCGACGTCGTCGACGTGCAGCGCGGGATGCGCGTTGCGCTGAGGCTCGAACGGCATGCCCATCTTCTCCGGCTCCCAGATGCCGAAGCACGTCTCGCCGACCCAGAACTCAAACCGACCGTGCTCGTCTGGCTTGAGGCCGAGCGTGTCGATGTAGAAGCTGCGCGAGCGCTCCGCGTCCTGCGACGGGATACCGACGAAGTCGAGGCTGTTGATCATCGTTTCCTCCTGGTTCGAGATGGGCTGCAAGAAAGGCTACGCCCTGGGTTAGCCCTGCTCAGAGCGGGTAGCCACGTCTTCGGGAGGCCTGTTCCCGAACTGAGAAGAGGAATGAGGAATGGCGAACAGCAAGCCCGCCTCTAGCAAGACACGTAGGAGGTCGAGCAGCGGGTCGTCCAACGGCTCCGCTCCGAAGACGAAGAGCACTTCCAGTCGCTCGGCGAAATCGTCGTCGCGTTCGAAGCCGGCCGGACGGTCGAAAGCCACGGCACAGTCGAAGCCGACAGCACGGGCAAAGACCACGAGCGCCAAGTCGACAGCGCGCTCGAAATCGACGTCTCGCTCGAAGCCAGCCGCGACGCAACAGAACGGCAGCGCGAGCGTCACCGATCGAGTCGGCCAGGTTGCCGGGACGGCCAAGCAAGCGGCCGGCAAGGTGAAGGGCCCCGCCATAGCCGTCGGCGCAGCCGCCGCGGGAGTCGCGGGCGGGCTGTTGATCAAGAGCCGGATGAGCCGTCCAAAGGTGCTCGGCATACCGGTCCCTCGCTCACTCAGCAAGCCCAGCTTCGATCCGAAGTCGATCGCGAAGAGCGTCGGCGAGGCGAGTCAGACCTTCGCCAAGACCTCCAAGTCGGTCTCCAAGGATCTCGAGCGCGCGGGCGACCAAGCTGAGCGGATCGGGAAGATCCTCGGCTAGAGGAACTTCGTCATGGCCACGACCAAGCAGCGTTCGAAGCCGGCCTCGAACGGAAGCGCCACCACCGTCAACACGGCCGTCAAGGACGCGGGCCACACGGCTGTCGATGCCGCGCGGCGAGCCCGCGGCCCGATCCTTGCGGTGAGCGCGGCCGCGGCGGGCCTGGCCGGCGGGCTGGCCGCCGGCTCGCGGCTCGGCTCCAGAGGACACCGCCGGCTGATCGGGCGCCGCCGCCGCGTGCTGGGGGTCCCGGTCGGCCACAAGAGTGGGGTGGTCAAGACCGCCGAGCTGCTGCGCGACGGCGCCAAGCATCTCGACTCGGCGACTAGTCGCCTGTCGGGGACCTCAGACGACGTCCACGAGATCCGTGAGCAACTCGACAAGGTCAACCGCCAATCGCCGCTCGAGGTCGTCCTCGACGGTCTCACTCACCGCCGCGGCGCCCACCGTCACGAGGGCTGAACTCCGCTCAAGTCGCAGTTAGGATGCGCCCATGAAAACCTGCGCACGCCTGCTACCCGTCATCGCCGGAGCCCTACTGCTCGCCGCTCCTTCAGCGGCCTCGGCGAAGCTGCACTACAAGCAGCCGACGTGCGGGAAGTTCCAGCAGAAGGTCAACAACTCGACTGGAGCGAAGAAGCGCGCCGCCAAGCGGAATCTCAAGCAGTGCCAGGCGAACACGCAGGTCTACAAGCAGGTCCGCAACTCGCGCTTCGTCGGCACGCGGGCGGACGGTGTCGACATCGACACGATGTACTGCGGCAACGGCAAGTGGCAGGACGACGTCGCTGACAACGGCAGGGTCGGGACAAACGGCTGGCGTATCGTCGACGCGAAGGTCAAGCAGGGCGGCACCAAGTTCACCGCTGTCATCGAGGCATGGATCCCGGGCGGCAAGCACGTCCAGGGCCTGATCCGCGACGGCGCCCAGTGGCAGGTCGGCTACGAGTTCGGCGGCGAGGTCAAATCACCCGGCGACGTCGAGAAGACCAACGCCAGCGCGGCCTGCGCTGCGCTCTAGAGACAGTCCGGCGGTCGTCAGCGACAGAGCCGCTCGCGGGCGATCCAAGAGCGGGCGCGCGGCGCGGGCCGCGCGGCGGCCCGTCCTCCGACGCACTCGAGACGCCGTCGCGCGTCCAGGCCAGGAACAGCCTTCAACCTGGCGGCCACCGTGGTGAGCAGCTGCGAGATCGGATTGATCGGAACGTTGTAGCGGCGGACCTCGAAGTGTAGGTGCGGCCCGGTCGAGTATCCGGTCGAACCGACGTAGCCGATTCGGGTTCCACCGTTCACTCGCTCACCGACCCAGCTCGTGATCGACGAGAGGTGCGCGTACCAGGTGGTGTAGCCGAGCCGGTGCTGAATCACGACGAGGTTGCCTAGCCGCCGTAGTTGTAGCCGGCGAAGATCGTGGTTCCGTAGCCCGCGGCTCCGACACGTGTGCCATAGGCGACGGGGAAGTCGAGCCCCTGGTGGCTGCGCCCGCCGGCGCGCGGCGCCCCGAAGCCATCGCCGATCAGACCGGCGACCGGCCGCAGGAATGCCACCGGCCCGGTCGGGACGCCAGGCGCGGAGCCCGTGCTACCGCGCCCGCCGCGCAGCGACGCGATCGTCACCGGGCCGGCGATGCCATCGACAGCCGCACCGGCCGCGCGCTGGGCTCGCAGCACCGCTGCCCCCGTCAACGGACCGAAGCGTCCGTCGGCCTTGCCCGGCCCGTAGCCCGCGCGCTGGAGCAGGTACTGCAGCGCCGCCACGTCCCAGCCACGGTCGCCCGTGCCGACCGCACGGCTGCCGAGCAGCGGCCGTCCCCTCCACCCGAGCGCGCGCCGCGTCTGCGGGCCGGCGATGCCGTCGACTCCGAGGCCGTGCCGGCGCTGAAACGTCACGACCGCGCTGCGCGTCAACGGCCCTCGGACCCCGTCGACGTATCCGCCGTACAAGCCGCGCGCCTCCAGCGCCGTCTGCAACGCCGCGACCCGCGCGCTACCGGCCGCGGCCGGCGACGGGACGGCGAGTGCGAGCATCAGCGCGACAGCGCCGATGCCTGGGAGCAGGCGCATCGCTCAATGGTGAGAAGTCATGGCGAATCCGACAACCCCGCGCAACGTGACTTGCAGGGCACGTCAGGGAAGCATCAACACGTGGGCGCGCGTCGGCTCGACGCGGCCCTCGAGCACGTCGAGGTAAGCATCGCGGATGGCGTCGAAGCCCTCGCCCGCTATCGGCTCCAGCCAGGTGCCCATCCACTCGCAGAAGGGGTGCCAGGCGTCGGCGACCCTGGTCTCGAGCTCGCCACGTCCCCAGTCCTTGCCGCGCTTGACGATTCGGGTCGGGGCGAAGAAGACCGTCGGCGGCGGTCCCGGCAGCTCGCCGGCGTCGACCTGCGGCCGCTCCCAGTGGGTGAAGCCGACGACCATGCTGTGAATGAGCTCGTCGCCGTAGTGGGTGTGAATCGCCTGCCGCAACGCGCTGTCGCTGGCGACGTCGACGAAGGTCGCCGGGCCGCGCTCGAGCGACTCGAGCGCGTCGTAGGTGACGGTCCGGTCGTAGATCCCGAGTCGCTCGACGAACTCGACGTTGCGCGGCGAGGTGAGTCCGACCAGCTCGACTCCCTCGCGCTGCGCGAGCATGAACGCCGCGGCGATCGCCGTCTTGCTCGACGCGCTGGCAAAGACGATCGGCCCGCGCTCGACCAGCCCGTCGTCGGCGATCTGGTCGTCGATCAGGAACGAGGTGTAGAAGAGCGGCCGCAACAGCATCTGCAGCGCCTCGGTGTCAGAACGGTAGAAGCGGTCAGCGGTCGTCGCCTGGAAGTGGTGGTAGACCGACGGCAGCTCCGCCCGGTGCGGCGAACCATCGGCGAAGCCGCCCTCGCCCGCCCGGGTGGGCGTCACGACCAGGTGCGACGAAGGCGGCAGGTAGCCGTAGAGGCGGGTGCCGCGTCCGACGCCGCGGTGCTGCGGTCCGCGGCGCACGACGCCCGCGACGCCTGCCGCGATGCCCTACGGTGCGCGGGTGCCGGCCTCGACCCCATCCGCGCGACTCTGCTCGACCTCGGCGAATCCCCACATCGGCACGCGGCCCCAACCATCAGGCGCGGGGAAGAAGTCCCAGTACGACATCGCGTCGCCAAGCACCGCGTAGGTGACGTTGTTCGCGGTCAGCCCGAACGTATCGACGCGCAGCAGCGCCTCGCCCTCACCGATCTCTGGCACACCGGACTCGGCGATCCGGCACTCGCGCAGATCGTCGCGCTTGACGAGGAAGTCGGCCATCCGCAGATCCTCTCACGGCGAGCAATCGTTAGTTTCGAAGCGATGAGCACCTCCGAGCTCCGCGACATCGAGGACCGCGCCGACTGCGAGCGCCTCGTCCTCGCCTTCTACGGCAAGGCGATGGAGGACGAGTTGATCGGCTGGATCTTCACCGACATCGCCCACCTCGATCTCGACGAGCACGTCCCGGTCGTCACCTCCTTCTGGGAGACCGTCCTGCTCGGCAACAAGAGCTACTACGGCGGCGCCTTCGGCGTCCACGCCCGTCTGCACGAGAAGGCCGGGCTCAAGAAGGCCCACTTCGAGCGCTGGCTGATCCTCTGGTGCCGGACCGTCGACGAGCTGTTCGACGGCGAGCGCGCGGCGATGGCCAAGGTCCACGGCCTCCGCGTCGCCAACGCCTTCCACGGCCGCCTCGAGGGCTACCCGGGCCCGGACTCGCCAGACGAGATGGCGGTTCGGCAGGTGGAGACCGCGGACTAGCGGCTCACTCGGCCATCGCCTCGAGCTGCGCCTTCATCGCCTCGGCCAGCGCGAGCGCTCCGGACAGCGGTCTGACCATGACGGTGAAGTCGTCGATCAGACCGTCCTCGTTGGTGTGAAGGAAGTCGCAGCCCTGGACCTCGCGGTCGCCCACCCGGGCCTTGAACACGAGCGCATGGTCGCGAGCGTCCTCCGCGCCGATCTCGCGCTCGTAGCGGAAGTCCTCGAACACGCGGCTGACGGCGAGCAGCAGTGCTCCGACCACGTCACGCCCTTGGTAGGGCTTGAAGACAACGGGACTGCGGAAGACGACGTCGTCGGCCAGCAACGCGGTCGCCGCGTCGAAGTCGCGCGCCTCGACAGCGGCACGGAATGGGTTCATGCGTGACCTTTCTGAGCAATAACGGCGGTCGCCATCAAATCTGCGGCTGCCTTGTCGTCGAGCCCCTCGCGGTCTAGGCGCCGCCAAGTCCAGAAGTCGAGCGATAGCCGTACCAGCGCGATCAGTTGCCTTGCCCGCTTGCCGCGGACGGCGAAGGCCGCCGCCAGGTCGTCGGCGAGGTCAGCTTGCAGGCGATCGATGTCCTGCTCCATGAACCGGTCGAGCTCCGGGACGGACGCGCGATCGCTGAAGAGCTTGCCGAACATCGGCTCGGTCTCGCGGTACCAGCCGTAGAGCAGGGCGAGCGCGCCGCGGACGCGCTCGCCGGGGTCCTCCAGCGCGAGAACATCGCCGAGGTCGGGCAGTGGATGCAGTGCCGTGTAGTGGGCCGAGCAGGCGGGAATCAGCTCGCTGAGATCGGCGAAGTGGTTGTAGACGGTCACGCGCGTGACGCCGGCGCGACGGGCGATCTCGGCCACTGAGGTGCGGGCCACGCCCTTCTCCTCGTGCAGCTCCGCGGCCGCCCTCGCGATCCCGTCGCGTGTCTCGCGCTGACTCTCCGCACGGGCCTTCAGCTCGTATTTCCGGGTTTCGGTTGACATGGCGTTCAGTGATGTTACTCTACCGGCCCAATCGCTATACACCCCGCTCATCGAAAGGACTCGATGCTGACCGCCGCCCCCTTTGCCGACCTGACCAGACAGATGACCGGACGGGTCGTGAACCCCCCGGACCCCGACTGGGACGCCACGCGACAGGTCTTCAACCTGACGACCGATCTTCAGCCGGCCGCGATCGCCCTTCCGCGCGACGCGCGCGACGTGGCAACCGCGATCGGATACGCGAGCGCCCACGGGCTGCGGGTCGCGCCACAGGCCACCGGACACAACGCGGCGCCGCTGGGGTCGCTCGAGGACGCCCTCCTCGTCGACGTCCGCGAGCTGCAGGAGATCTCCATCCATCCCACCGCTCGGCGCGTGCGGGTCGGCGCCGGCGTGAGGTGGCAGCAGGTCGTCCCGCAGCTCTCGGAGCTCGGTCTGGCTGCGCTGCACGGCTCGTCCCCGCTGGTCGGGATCGCCGGCTACTCGCTGGGCGGGGGCATGGGCTGGCTCGCTCGCAAGTACGGCCTCCAGGCCAACAGCGTCACCGCGATCGAGCTCGTCACCGCCGACGGACGTGCGGCGCGCGTCGACGCCGAGCACGAGCCCGATCTCTTCTGGGCGCTGCGTGGCGGCAACGGCAACTTCGGCGTCGTCACCGCGATCGAGTTCGACGTCTACGCCGTCGAGGACCTCTACGCGGGCGCGATGTTCTTCCCGTTCGAGCGCGCCGACGAGGTCCTCAACGCCTGGACCGAGCTCGCCCCCACGCTTCCCGACGAGATGATGACCTGGGCGGCGCTGCTGCAGTTCCCAGACACGCCAGACGTGCCTGAGCCGGTCCGTGGCGGATCGTTCACGGTCTTCTTCGGAGCGTTCCTCGGCGGCGAGGCCGACGGCTGCGCGCTCCTACGCCCGATCGGCGATCTGGGGCCGGCGATGGACACCTTCGCGATGGTTCCGCCCGCCGAGTTGGGTGACCTGGCCATGGACCCGCCCGAGCCGCTGCCGGTCGCCAGCACCACGGCCCTGCTCGACGACCTGCCGAGCGCCGGCGTCGACGACCTCCTGGCAGCCGCTGGTCCGGGCTCCGGATCGCCTCTCGCGATGATCCAGCTGCGCCAGCTCGGCGGCGCCCTTGGTCGCCAGTCGCCAGAGGCCGGCGCACGAGCGACCCTGCCCGGCGCGTTCAGCATGTTCACCCTCGGCGTCCCCACCGACGAGGCCTCGGCCGCCACCACGGCGACGTACCTCGAGGCGATCGACCGTGCCGTCCTGCCCTACCGCAGCGGCGACTACCCGAACTTCGTCGAGGCGCCATCCGACGCCAGCGGGTTCTTCGACCCGGGCACGTGGGAGCGCCTGCGCCAGGTCAAGGCGCTCTACGACCCGAGCGACCTGTTCAAAGGCAACCACCACATCCCGCCGCGAGCGGCCTAGGCGCGCCGGATGACCGGGTCGGCGTTGGTGAGTCGGTCCGGCAGCCCGAACGTCTGGAAGAGCGAGGGCAGGAACGGCTGCAGGAAGTTGTGGACGCCGGCGACGGCTGGGGCACCGTCGTCGGCGTCGACCAGCTCGAGCACGGTCAGCGACCACGGCAGCCAGTCGCCGGACTCCGGGTCGGGCTTGTAGGAGGCGAACGCCGGGCAGCCGTTCGCGTCGACGGCGATCAGCTTCGACCCGCGACAGGCGGCGCCCTGGCCGAGCATGAACTCGCCGGTCTGCTCGGGGCCGCGCAGCCAGAGCGCCAGCGGCGGCATGTCGAAGACGACGTCGTAGCGCAGCAGCGCGACGATCCGATCGATGTCGTACTCGGCGAATGCCTCGAGGTACTGCTCCAGCAGCCGGCGCTCGTCCTCGTCGCTCGGGCGCGCAGGGGCGTCGGCGTCCTGCAGGGCCAGCTCGTCGAGCGTCGCCCGCGCACGCTGCAGCGCGCTGTTGACCGACGGCACCGAGGTCTCCAGCAGCTCGGCAACCTCCTTCGCGCTCCAGCGCAGCACCTCGCGCAGGACGAGCACCACGCGCTGCCGTGCCGGCAGGTGCTGGAGCGCGGCGACGAACGCCAGCCGTAGCGACTCGCGGTCGGCCATCCGCGTCGCGGGATCGGCCTCGGGGTCGATGACCTGCCCGTCGGCGATCGGCAGCACCCAGGTCGACTCCGGCAGCGGCGCGCCGACCGGCGTGTCCGCAGTACCGGCGTCTGCGAGATCGACCGGCCGCTCGCGGCGCTTGCGGCTGCCGATCTGGTCGAGGCAGACGTTGGTCGCGATCCGGAACAGCCACGACTTCAGCGCCGCCCGCTCTTGCAGCGTGTCCGACCGCCGCCAAGCGCGGATCATCGTCTCCTGCGTCGCGTCCTCGGCCTCGAAGCCCGAGCCGAGCATCCGGTAGCAGTAGCCGGTGAGCGCGGGACGCAGCCGCTCGAGGTCCTGCTCGAACGCCGGCTGACCGGTGACGGATACGGACACTCGGGAGATCGTAGCCGCCCGCAGCGGTGAGTTTCGGACGCCCCGGCCGTCCCTACTGCGACAGATCCGACCAAGGAGCCAGACGATGTCCCGCTTGCTGTTCCTCAACCTGCCCGTCGCCGATCTCCCGGCCAGCCGCGCGTTCTTCGACAAGCTCGGATTCGCCTTCGACGAGCGCTTCTGCGACGACCAGGCCGCCTGCATGATCGTCAGCGACCAGGCCTACGTGATGCTGCTCCAGCGCGACCGCTTCGCCGACTTCGTCACCAGGCCGGTCGCCGACGCCCACGACGCCACCGCCCTCACCGTCGCCATCAGCGCCGAGAGCCGCGACGCCGTCGACGAGTTCGCCGAGACCGCCGCCACCGCGGGCGCCACCCCCGCCATGGACCCCCAGGACTACGGCTTCATGTACCAGCGCAGCTTCCACGATCTCGACGGACACCTCTGGGAGGTCCTGTGGATGGACCCGGTCGCGGCCGAGCAGGGACCGGAGGCCTACGCGGCGGAGAGCTCCTGAGCCGCGCAGGTCAGGACTGGTCCGCTGGAAACGGAGTCCAGTGCGACGACAACTGGAGGCCGCGGGGCCAGACGGTCTCCGACGCGCGCTTCATGACGGCGGACAGGTCGTCGCATGCGGCGCGCGTGAGGTCCTCGGCGCGCGCGTCGGGTCCGAGTACGAGGCCGGCGACGGCGTCGAGCAGCTCTGTCTGCGTCAGCGCAGGCGCGGTGCGGCGCTCGGCGGGGACTGCCGCTAAGGCGACCGGCGCGCCGTCGATGCAAAACGCGCCAAGGCGGGCCACGAACGCGAAGACGGCGTCGATCGCCAGCTCGGCGTCGTCCACCTCGAAGCGCGCGTCGTCCAAGCGCCCGAGCCGGTAGGTCATCTCGGACCAGGCCAGCTGCTCGACCTGCGTGGGGGTCACCCAAACGACCGCCGCGCGCACCGCCGTTCCGGGACTCGCGAAGAGGCTGCCGGGCATGTAGCCGAGCAGCGGGACCGTCGGAATAACGCCGACGTCGTGATCGTGCAGCTCGCCGGTCAGGACGAGCACCTCCCGATCCTCCTCGCGCGGGAAGTGTCCGAACTTCATCGACAGACGCGACGGCGACGCGTTGGCGCCGAACGAGACGATCGGATGACGGTCATCGGTGAAGGCGGCGATCGTCGACTCCCGTCGCACGGGATCAAGATCTCGCAACAGCTGAACGTCCTCGCCCGCGAGGACGAACGACCCCGCCGGCCGCTCCCATGGATAGCCGAGCGCGTGCTCAAACGCCACCGGATCGAACTCGCGACGCGGCCAGGCCGCCAACAGCTCCCAGATGAAGGCAGTGAACTGCTCGTCGTCCAGCGCGAGGCGCTGGAGCAACTCCGGCTCGGTGATCGGCGGCCAGTCACGCATCGCGGCGACTCTAACCGCATGTCGAAAACGAGCGTCGTCGTTCGTCGCATGGGTAAGAGGGGGATCAGAGGTACCCCCGTGACCGAAAGAGGATCGAGATGGGAAGGCTGATCGCAACGACGCAAGCCACGCTCGACGGTGTCATCGACCCCGTCGGCGATTGGGTGCAGCCCGGCGGTGACCACGCCGAGTACTCGTTCGAGCGTCAGGCGCGGTCGAGCGGGCTGGTGCTGGGCCGCAAGACCTACGAGGGGCTGGCGGGCTACTGGCCGAGCGAGTCGGGCAAGTGGGCGGACATGATCAACCCGATGCGCAAGTACATCGGGTCCAACACCCTGTCCGGCGAGCTCGAGT
>CAMLNW010000040.1 GCA_946481495.1 uncultured Actinomycetes bacterium | reverse complement strand
GCGGATCGCCTCGCGCAGCGAGCAGCGACCGTTTCCGTTCGACACCGACGTGACCAGGGCGCGGTAGTTGGTCGGCTGCCCCGCGCCGTTCTGCTGGTCGAACGTCGCCGACTCGGCGCGCTCGTCGACGCGGATCGTGGCAGCGCTGACCGGTGACGGCAGCATGGCCGCCAGCGCAAGCGCGCCAAGCACGGCAGACACCGGAACCCTCACTGCTCCTCCCCCTCTCGGGAGTGGTCGATGGTGCGATGCTAGCTCCGCCGCTGGCGCTTGACCATCGGGCATTCGTCTACGGCCAGATGGCCTGCGACGGTCGGGCGAGATCGCCCGCCCGACCGTCGCTGGTTCAGGCCGAGATCGCCTCGACCAGGTCGCCGACCTGGCTCTCGTCGATCGAGCGGGCCAGGTCGGCCTGGCTGACGATGCCGACCAGGTCGTGGCCGTCGATCACCGGCAGTCGGCGGATCTTGTGCTCCTTCATCGTGCGGACGGCGTCCTCGACGGAGTCGTCGGCGCCGATCGTCACCGGCTTGCCCTCGCCGAGCTCGCCGGCCTCGGTCGAGCCGGGGTCACGCCCCTCGGCCAGCACCTTCACGACGATGTCGCGATCGGTGACCATGCCCTTGAGGCGCTGGTCGTCGCCGCAGATCGGCATCGCGCCGACGCCGAGGTCCGACAGCCGCTTGGCCGCGTCGAGCACCGAGTCGTGCTCGCCGATGCACTGAGCGTCGCCGGTCATCACCTCACGTGCGGTCTTGCTCATTTCCACTCCTCTTCTCGGGTAGTAGGCCGCTACCCGGCGCGAGGGTGGCGAAACGGCGCGCCGGTCACTCGGACGGCGGCGCCGGGATCGGCCGTTCGCGCAACGCCCGTGCGGCCGCGACGAGGTTGGAGGCGGCGGCGCGTCCGGTCGTGTGCGACCACTCGCGGCCGGCCTCGTCCTCGAGGTAGCTCTTGCCCGGTCCGGGGCCGCGGTTCCAGTAGGTCCAGGCCTGTCCAGGCACGGTGAAGCCGATGTCGATCAGCCCGCCGGCGAGCTCGCCGATCACGTGATGGGCGCCGTCCTCGTTGCCGGTGACGACGAAGCCGGCGACACGGTCGTAGGCGACCGGACGGCCGTCGTCATCGGTCTCGGAGATCAGCGCGTCGAGCCGCTCGAGCGCGCGCTGCGCGACGCTCGACGGTTTGCCGAGCCAGGTCGGCGAAGCGAGCACCAGGATGTCCGCGGCCAGCACCCGCTCGAGCACCTGTGGCCACTCGTCACCCCCGCCCTCGTCGGACGAGACGCCGGGGCGGATGTCGAGGTCGACGAGGCGGACCAGGTCGCACGCGACGCCCTTGCTCTCCAGCGCCCTGATCACCACCCGCGCGAGCGCCTCGGTGTTCGACTCCGTGGGCGATGGCTTGAGCGTGCAGTTCAGGACAAGGGCGGTGAGACGATCGTTGGCCGGCGTCATATGGAGGCGCTACCCGGACTGGTGAAGGTCGCAACGTCGCCGGTCAACAGCTTGAGAAGCAGACCCTTGGGTAAGGGCGGGCTGAGCGAACCGAAGGAGGCGCAATGGCCGAGCCACAGACACAGCCGCACCCCGGCAGCGAGCAGAAGATGCAGCCTGAGCCGCGCAGCGACATGGAGGACTACACCGGCAGCGGCAAGCTACAGGGCAAGCGCGCGCTGATCACCGGCGGCGACTCGGGAATCGGGCGTGCGGTCGGGATCGCGTTCGCCAAGGAGGGCGCCGACGTCGCGTTCGCCTACCTCTCCGACGAGCACGAGTCGCGCGACGCCGACGAGACGGCCGACCTGATCCGCAAGGCCGGACGCAATGCGCTCCCGCTGCAGGCGGACCTGACCGACGAGGGCGAGTGCGTGAGCGTCGTCGAGCGGGCCGTCGACGAACTGGGTGGGCTCGACGTCCTCGTCAACAACGTCGCCTACCAGTGCCCCGCCGACTCGCTCGAGGAGATCTCGACGGAGCAGTGGGAGCGGACCTTCCGGACCAACGTCTTCAGCTTCTTCTGGACGACGAAGGCGGCGCTCGCCCACCTACCCGACGGCGGCGCGATCGTCAACACCAGCTCGATCAACGGCCTACGCGGCAACAAGACGCTGATCGACTACTCGGCGACCAAGGGCGCGATCCTCGCCTGGACCTACTCGCTCGCCCAGGCGCTCGAGCCGCGCGGCATTCGCGTCAACTGCGTCGCGCCGGGACCGGTCTGGACGCCGCTGATCCCGGCGACCTTCCCGGAGGAGAAGGTCGAGTCGTTCGGCGAGCAGACGCCGATGGGGCGCGCGGCGCAGCCCGACGAGATCGCGCCGTCGTACGTCTTCTTCGCCTCTGGCGAGCTGTCGAGCTACTACTCCGGCGAGGTGCTCGCCCCGATCGGCGGCGAGACGCTGCCGGGCTGACCGCCGCGCCATAGTCGGTTTCGACCACTCCGTGACGGGTATCGCGGCCGTGTGAACGCACGACCAGACGGGGACGACCGTCGACGCGAGGCGGCGCGCGACACGCTGCGCGGCGAGTTGCGCGAGGTGGTCGGCGAGCGCGCGGCTGCCGAAGGCGAACGAGCTGGGGCCCTCGAGGCGGCAGAGCAGGCGGGCCGTCCGCGGACTGTCACGGCTGCGCTCTCACAGTCGCGGATCCTGATTCTCGCGACACTCTTCGTCGCCCTGATCGTCGGGGTCGTCGCGGGTCTCGCGACGGGACAGTGGTGGTGGCTGCTGATCGCGCTCGCGATCCACGCTCTCGGCACGACCGTCGTCGTGTCGACGACCCTGCGTATGACGGCGAGCGTCGAGAGCCCCGACCCGCGGGCGGCCGCCGCGCTCGAGGAGCAGGGCGTGCGCGACCCCGATGCCGCGCTCACCGAGGCGGTTCGCGTGACGGCCGAGGCGACGGACTCCGAGGCGGCTGAGCGCGATCGCGACCAGCAAAGCTCGATCACGCCCGACGACCGATGAGCGCCGATCCGGAAGTCCCGACGATCACCCCCTACCGTGATGGCCCGCTACTGGTTCGTGGGCCCGTCCGGCTTCAGGACACCCAAGGACGAGAGATCGAGGTGGGGCGCGAGACGATCGCGCTCTGCCGGTGTGGGAAGTCGCGGATCAAGCCGTTCTGCGACGGGACGCACAAGCTAAGCGGCTTCAGGGCTGCCAGCGAGGCTGACGCTCGAGCCAAGTAGCGAGCTGCGCTCGCGCTGCCACGCGCCGAGCACGGCGAGCGCCCAGCGGGCGTCGAGCGTGGCAAGGGCGCGCGCGCCCCAGAGGATGTCCGCGCCGAGCTCCGGATCCTGGCGGACGAGTCCGCCCGCGAGATCAACTGCGGCGACCTGCTCGTGGACCGCGTCGGCTTCGACATGCTCGTCGAAGAAGGCCGTCGCGTCTTGTCCGAGGCCGAGCCGCCGCAGGCCGTTGGCGTAGCGGCGGTTGGGAATCGAAGACGTCATCTCGAACAACGCGAGATGGCCGACGATCGCGCCGCGCCAGCGGCGATGCAGGCCGAGCAAGGACATCAGGTTGACCGTGGCGAGCGTCACGCCGGGGATCGCGTCGAGGTAGGCGCCGGGCTCGGAGTCCAACTCGAGGGCCTCCATCGAGCGGGCGAACATCGTCGCGTGGATCCGCTCGGGCCGCCCGCCGCCGTACTCGTCGGCCTGGATCTCGACGAGCGCCGCCTTCGGCGGGCCGCTGAGACGCGGCAGCGCCCAGGAGTGCGGGTCGGCCTCCTTGAGCATTCCCAACAACTACCGGCTGGTCCGCGAGGCGATCGACCGTGGCGTGCCGCTCGACGTACTTCGACAGCGACGGCGTGTCGTCGGCGTCGGCGATCGCGCGCAGCGCCAGGTCCATCTCCTCCGGCGCCGCCGAATCCGAGGGAGCACCGATCTGTTCGAGCAGCGCTTGCTCGAAGAGCTCCTCGAGACCGGCGCGCAACTCCAGTAGGCCGGGATCCCACTCCCAGCGATCGTCGATCCCGGGCAGGCCGCCGTAGTGAAGCTCGTAGCAGCAGTAGAGGGCGAGCTGAAGATCCTCGTCGTCGAGCGGCGCGTGTGGGCGCTCGATCTGAGGCGTGCCGAGGCAGCCCGCCGGCGGACCCTGCAGCCGGTCGAACAGCGATTCGGTGATCGGTCCGCGCGGCTCCGGCATCGTTCTCATACGCGCTCTGATACCCGGGGCGTCGAGTCGAAACCTCCGGTCGGGGCCAGACCATCGCCGAAGCTGTCCGCCAGCCAGCGCGTCAATGCCATTGGACCGTGCTCGACGGCGACCGCGCGCTGGCACTCCGCGCCGTTGCGCCGAGCCAGCCGCCGCGCCTCCGCCAGGGCGTTGCCGGCGCCGAGTCGCGCGGCGATCGGCTCGAGCCGATCGATCAAGGCCTCGACGTGCCCACGCGTCGGAACCGTCTCACCGCTGCGCAGGTCGGCCAGGACCCCGTCCAGCCCGTGCCGGCAGGCGGACCAGCGGTTCTCCGCGATGCGCCAGCTCGGCGCCGCCGGTCCCAGCTCGCCGGCGTCATGACGCTCGGCGAGCTCGACGACCAGCGCGTGGGCGACCGCGGCAACCGCGGCTGCGTCGGCGAGCGTCGACTGGGCGTCGGGCACACGTAGCTCGAGCGTGCCGAAGCGCGGATGCGGGCGGAGCTCCCACCACCAGAAGCCCGGCTCCGGAATGGCACCCGCCGTCGCCCCCCAGCGCAGATGGTCGGCGAGCTCGTCCCAGCTCGCCAACGCCGGAGGCACGCCCTGGCGCGGTAGCAAGCCCGAGATCAGCGGGCGGATCGACGCCAGGCCGGTGTCGCGACCGCCGCGTAGCGGCGCGTTTGCCGCGAGCGCGGCCAGCGCCGGCAGCTCCTCGCGGAGCGCGTTGTAGACGGCGAGCGTGCGTCCCGCTCCGCCGACCGCGACGTGGACCTGCAATGCGCAGACGAGCTGGCGCCGCGCCACCCAGCCGTACTCGGCGGCCACGCGCTCGTAGCGTGGGCCGGGGTTGAGCGCGCCCTCCGCGGCGCTGAACGGATGCGCGCCCGCCACCGCCGGTCGGACCAGCCCGGCGGCTGCCACGAGCAGCTCGCCGCGCGCCGTCGCTAGCTCGGCGATCGCACCCGGGGCGGAGTGGCATGGCCGGGTCACGAGCTCGATCTGGCTCGCCGGCAGCTCGAGCTTGAAGGGCGGACAGCCGCCCAGTCGCTGGAGCAGCTCGGGCGCGCGCTCGGACAGATCGAGCGTGTCCGGATCGAGCAGCATGACCTCCTCCTCGAGCCCGACCGTGAACGGCTCGACCCGGTCGAAGGCGTCCGCTAGCCGGTCGGCGTCCATCCGTCCCGGATGCCCTCGGAGGGCATAGCGAAACTCTGTTTCGTCAACCTCGCCGAGGGCAACGAAGCGCCATGCACTTGATGACACTGCCAGGCGTCTTCCCTCCGCACAGCGACAGCCTGATGCTCGCCGACCACCTGCGCGAGGTCGTCGAGCCGGACATGTCGGTGGCCGACATCTGCACCGGCAGTGGCGTCCTGGCCGTCACGGCGGCATGCGCGGGCGCCAGGCGGGTCACCGCCACCGACATCTCCCGTCGCGCGGTAATGACCGCATGGGTCAACGCGCGCCTCAACCGCGTCTCGATCCGCGCGCTGCGTGGCGATCTCTTCGCGCCACTCGATGGCGAGCGCTTCGACCTGATCGTCAGCAACCCGCCCTATGTGCCGGCCGACGACGACGCGCTCCCGACCCGTGGTCCCGCGCGCGCCTGGGACGCGGGCCGCGACGGCCGAGCGCTGCTCGATCGCGTCTGCGCGCAGGCGCCCGCCCGCCTGGCGCCTGGCGGCGCGGTGCTGATCGTCCACTCGAGCGTCTGCGACGCGGACCGCACGGTCGGGATGCTCGCCGAAGGCGGTCTCGCCGCCGAGGTCGTCAGGCGGGCGCGGGGCCCGCTGGGGCCCTTGCTGCGCGAGCGCAGCGCCGACCTCGAGCAGCGCGGGTTGCTCCCCTCGGGAAGCCGCGAGGAGGAGCTGGTCCTGATTCGCGGCCGTCAGCCAGCATCCTGAGACCGCGCTGCCAGCGGCCGCATCAGCCGCCGGCGAAGCCGGGCGGCTAGGGCGGCCCGCGCAGCGTTGGCGCCGGCGGCGCCGTGGACACCGCCGCCGGGGTGCGCCGAGGAGCCCGACAGGAAGAGTCCGGCGACCGGGGTCTCCGCCCTGGCGAGGCCGGGTTGCGGCCGGAAGACGACCTGCTGGTGAAGCTGCGCGGTGCCCGAGTTGATCGCGCCGCCGACGAGGTTCGAATTAGCCGCCTCCAGCCGTCGCGGCGTAAAGACGTGGCGTGCGCGGATCGACGCGCCGAAGCCCGGCGCCCGCTTCTCGATCTCGGCCTCCATCCGCGCGACGAACAGTTCCGTCTCGCGCTCGTCCCAGCTGCCGGTCAGCTCGCCGCCGGCGTCGCCCGCGACCCGCTGGGGAACGTGCGTGTAGGCCCAGGCGGTCTCACGACCGGCGGGCTGGCGGGTCTCGTCGACCATCGAGTACTGGCCCACGACCAGGAAAGGCTGGTCGGGGATCAAGCGGCGCGAAAGCTGGGCGCTGGTGCGGGTCAACGCGTCCATGCCGTCGGCGACGTGGATCGTGCCGGCCCGGCGCGCCTCCTCGGCAATCCAGGGAATCGGCGCGTCGAGCGACCAGTCGACCTTGAACGTCGAGTTGTCGTACTGGAAAGCTTCGAGGTCGTCGATGAAGTCGCGCGGCAGGTGCTGCTCGCCGACCAGGTCACGGAACAGCGACGGCGCGCCCGCCCCGGCGAGGACCCCATGTCCGGCGCCGATCTCCTCGCCGTCCACCGTCCGGACACCCACTGCCCGGCCGCGCTCGACCAGCACGCGCTCGATTCGACGCCCGCACTCCAGCCGACCTCCATGAGCGCGCAGACGTTCGACGAGCGCAGCCGTGAGACTCCCTGCCCCGCCCTCCGGTACTGGGAAGCCGTGCTGCTGAGCGAGGCCACAGAGCACCCAGCCGAACAGTCCGCTGCCGGCCGACTCCGGTGTCAGGTCGGCGTGCAGCGCGTTGCCGGCGAGCAGCCATGCGCCTCCGTCGCCGTCGAAGCGCTCCTCGGCGAGACGGCGCACCGGCAGCAGCGCGAAGCGGCCGAAGCGCAGCAGGCCGCGCGGACCGAGCGCCGTCGTCAGCCGGACCGCCCCCCGCAGCGGTGGGAAGGGCCGCAGCAGAGCGTCGAGGAACGGTCCGCCCGCGCGCTCCCAGTAGGAGTAGAGGCTCCGCCACGCCTCGCCGTCAGGGCCCGCGAAGCGCTCGAGGATGGTGGCCGTCTCGTCGACCTCGGCAGCGATCGCCGCACAGGCGCCGTCGGGCTGGGGGTGGGCGACCGCCAGCGGCGAGCGGCGCCAGCGCAACCCGTGACGCTCGAGTCCGAGTGCGCGGATGGCCGGCGACGCGGCCGCGAGCGGATAGAACGAGCTGAACAGGTCGCTGGTGAACCCCGACTCGGTGATCTCGCCGCTCTTGACGGCGCCGCCGGGCGCGCTCTCCGCCTCCAGTACGAGGACGCTCCAGCCGCGCTCGGCGAGCATGTTCGCGGCGACGAGGCCGTTGTGGCCGGCGCCGATCACGATCGCGTCGAAGTTCGCGGGCACGACCGTCGTATACCCGGCGCCGACCTCGCGAAGCCGGTTTCGCACGATCGGACAGGGGTACCGCCAACGGCGTGGCCACGAACGAGCGCTTCATGCCGGTACCCCCAGAGGCGGTCTGGGATGCGCTCGCCGACCCGGAAGGTTACGGCTACTGGGTCGTCGGCTCGAAGGAGATCCGCGACGCCGAGCCGACGTGGCCGGCGCCCGGCGCGAAGTTCCACCACACGATCGGCTTCGGGCCATTCGAGGTCGACGACCACACCGTCGCGCTCGAGTCCGAGCGGCCGCGCCTCGTCCGGCTGCGCGCCAAGGGCCGCCCGCTCGGGACCGCGCGCGTCACGCTCGAGATGACCGCGTTCGACAGCGGCACGCTGGTACGGATGACCGAGAACCCGGACGGGTTGACCGCGCTGCTCGCGTTCAACCCGCTCGTCCAGCTGCTCACGTTCGGTCGCAACGCCGAGTCGCTGGCACGGCTCGAGGAGCTGGCCCAGCGTCAAGACGGGGCGGGCCGATGAGCGTCGCGACGGCTGTCCACGAGTCGATCTGGATCGAGGCTGGGCCGGCTCAGCCCGAGCTGCCGCGACTGGAGCGGTCCGCCAGCGCCGACGTGATCGTCATCGGCGGCGGCATCGTCGGGCTGACGACGGCGCTGCTGCTGCAGGAGGAGGGCAGGAACGTCTTGCTGATCGAGGCCGGTCGCCTGGCGCGGGGCGTGAGCGGCTACACGACGGCGAAGGTCTCCTCGCAGCACGGGCTGAAGTACGCCGAGCTGGCCTCGAAGCACGGGGCCGACGCCGCGCGCGTCTATGGCCAGGCGAACGAGGCGGCGCTGGCGTGGATCGCCGAGCGGATCGAGCGCGACGGCATCGACTGCGACTTCCGCCGCCAGCCGTCCTACGCGTACGTGACGTCGGCGTCGAAGCGCGAGCAGGTCGAGGACGAGGTGCGGGCGGCGGTTGCGGCCGGCCTGCCCGCCAGTCTCGCCGAGGAGACGCCGTTGCCCTATCCGGTCGAGGCCGCCGTCCGCTTCGACGACCAGGCCGAGTTCCACCCACGCAAGTACCTGCTTGCGCTCGCTGAGCAGGTCGTTGCGCGGGGCGCCGAGATCTACGAGCGGTCGCACGCCGTCGAGGTCGACGCGGACCAGGGCCGCGTCACTGTCATGACGCCGGGCGGGCGGGTCGACGCCGCCTACGCGGTGGTGGCGTCCCACTATCCGTTCCCCGACCGCTCGTTCTCGTTCGCGCGCGTCTCGCCCCAGCGGTCGTACGCGATCGCCTGCCGCATCGCCGGCTCTCCGCCGGGCGGAATGCACATCAGCGGCGACGCGCCGACCCGCTCGATCCGCGCCATTCCGCTCGCCGGCGAGGAGCTGCTGATGGTCGGCGGCGAGAGCCACAAGACCGGAACCGGCGGCGACACCGAGCAGCGCTACGAGCGCCTCGAGCGGTTCGCGCGCGAGCACTGGGACGTCGAGTCGGTCGCCTACCGCTGGTCGAGCCAGGACGGCTCGACGCTCGACGGCATGCCGTACGTCGGCCGGCTCACGCCGCGCTCCGACCGCGTGCTGATGGCAACCGGCTTCGCCAAGTGGGGGCTCACAGGAGGTACGGCAGCCGCCCACGCGCTCGCCGACCTGATCGCCGGCCGCGAGAGCGCCGTCGCCGAGCTGTGGGATCCCTGGCGCCAGACGTTGCGGAGATCGGCTGTCAAGTTCGTCGAGGAGAACGCCCAGGTCGGCGCACGCTTCGTCGGCGACCGGATATCGAAGCCGGGCGGGCGTCCGATCGAGAGCCTCCGGCCCGGCGAGGGCGACGTCGTCCGCCACGACGGCGAGAAGGTCGCCGCCCACCGCGAAGACGACGGGACGCTCGTCGCCGTCTCCCCACGTTGCACGCACCTTGGCTGCCAGGTCAACTGGAACAGCGCCGAGCGGTCGTGGGACTGCCCATGCCACGGCTCGCGCTTCGCTCCGGACGGCCGCGTCTTGGAGGGACCCGCCGTCCACGCGCTCGAGCGCAAGCCGACGGAGCAGTCGCGTGGGTAGAACCGGCGCAGGCTGGGTAGAAGCTCTTTGAGGCAGTTCGCGGAAAGCCGAGGGACAGTGCAGTCACGCGAAACGCCCTCCTCATAAAGGCCAGCGCTAAGACCGGCGCCTCCCACAGGGGCAACGCCGGGACCGCCCATGCCGCAGCAATCGCAAGGGGAAGCGCATGTCCGACGCCGTCCACGTCGCTCGTCGAGAACGAGACGAGCTGATCGTCAGCCTGCTGCCGCTCGCGCGGCGACTCGCCCACCGCTACCGAAACTCCGGGCAAGGCCAAGACGATCTCGAGCAGGTCGCTTATCTCGGCCTCGTCAAGGCCGTCGATCGCTACGACCCGGGCCGCGGTGCGCTCGTCAGCTTCGCGGTCCCAACTATCCTCGGCGAGCTGCGGCGCCACTTTCGCGACAAGGGCTGGGGGACCCGCGTGCCGCGCTCGGTCCAAGAGAATCTGCTGCACGTGACCGCCGCCTTCGACGAGCTGGCGACTCAGCTCGGCAGAACCCCGACCGCGCGCGACGTGTCCGAGGCCACCGGAATCCCGATCGAGGACGTGCTGCACGCGCTCGAGGCAGCGCGTGCCTACACGCCCACGTCCCTGGAGGCGCCGACCACTAGCGATCCCAACGAGGCGCGGCGGCTCGGCGACACGCTCGGCGCGATCGATCCGCACTACGACTACGTCGAAGCCGGGGCGGGGATCGAGCCGGCGTTCCAGCGGCTACCCCAGCGCGAGCGCCAGATCGTCGAGCTGCGCTTCTTCGAGGACCTCACGCAGTCGGAGATCGCCGGCCGGATGGGCATCTCGCAGATGCACGTCTCACGTCTCCTGCGTCGCGCGCTCGACGACCTCCACGAGGCTGCCGCATGAAGCCAGCCGACAACTACGGAGACCAGTCGGGGCTGGTCGCGGCGGCGATATCCAACGGCGTGGTGAAGTTGCTGCGCGACTACACCGGACGCGGTCCGACCAAGACCCGTACCTACATGAACGGCGACTACCTCGCCGTGGTGATGTTCGACACCCTGACGAAGGGAGAGCGCAGCCTTGTCGACGACGGCCGCAGCGACTTGGTGATGTCTTCCCGCGCCGCGTATCAGCAGACGATGCGCGGCGACCTGGTCGAGTTGATCGAGCGGCTCACCGGTCGTAGCGTGGTGGCCTTCCTGAGCGACAACCACCTCGATCCGGACGTCGCCGTGGAGTCGTTCATCCTCAAGCGGGCCTTCGCCGCCGACGACGGACACGCCGGCGCCACGCTGATCTCAGGTGACGCCACGATCTGAGCGACGCTCGCCGGTTTCTCCGGTTGCGCGGCGGGTAGCCCCGTGCGGTGGCCGACGATCCGATGGACGCGACCCCCGTTCCTGCCCCCGCCGCGCGCCGGGAAGCTCAAGCTGGCCGCGGCGGTGCAGGAATGCCGCGGCTGTCCGCTCTGGCGTGAAGCCTCGCAGGCGGTCTTCGGCGAGGGTCCGCTGAAGGCCGGCATCGTGCTGGTCGGTGAGCAGCCAGGCGATCGCGAGGACCGCGAGGGACGGCCGTTCGTCGGACCGGCAGGGCGTGAGCTCGACCGCGTGCTCGAGCTCGCGGGCATCGATCGCGACGCGACCTACGTGACCAACGTCGTCAAGCACTTCAAGTTCCGCGAGCGTGGCAAGCGGCGGATCCACGACAAGCCGACCCACGCCGAGGCGATGGCTTGCCTGCCGTGGCTCGAGCGCGAGCTGGCGCTGCTGAAGCCGCGTGCGCTGGTGGCGCTCGGCGCGACCGCGGCCCAGGAGCTGCTCGGCCGCGACTTCCGTGTCAGCCGCCAGCATGGCCAGCTCGTCGAGTCGCCGCTGGCCCCGCTCGTGACCGCGACGATCCACCCCTCGGCGATCCTGCGCGCCCGTGACGACGAAGAGCGCCGAGAGCTGCGCGAGATGATGGTCACAGACCTGCGCGTCGTCGCTCATTAGGCGGTCGGCGGTAGCGAGACCGACTCGCCATATCGATGTTTGCCGCGCTCGCATCCGGCAAACCCCTTCCTCCAGACCTTTGCCGATCCCGAGGAGGGAATCCCAATGATCCTGCGCATCGACCGCCTTCAAGCCGAGCTCCCGCCGCCCTCGGACCCGGATCCGGCCGGTGCGGCCGTCGTCCAGGAGCTGCTCGGCGGCAAGTTCGGCGAGATGTCGACCTTCATGAACTACACGTTCCAGTCGTTTAACTTCCGCGCGCGTCAGGGCGCCCGCCCGTTCTTCGACCTGGTGTCGAACATTGCGGCAGAGGAGTTCGGTCACATCGAGCTGGTATCGACGACGATCAACACGATGCTTACCGGCGCTGGGGAGAAGAACGCCCTGCCGAAGCCCGCCGACATGCTCAATCCGCAGCACTTCGTCGCGGGTGGCGCGGGAACGCTGGTCCAGGACTCCAACGGCAAGCCCTGGAACGGCGACTACGTCACCTCGACCGGCGATCTGATCGAGGATCTGACTCACAACTTCTTCCTCGAGACCGGCGCTCGCAACGGCAAGCTGAAGGTCTACGAGAGCGTCGACCACCCGGCGGCGCGGGCGCTGACCGGCTACTTGCTGGTCCGCGGCGGCGTCCACCAAGTCGCCTATGCGCGCGCGGTCGAGCGGCTCACCGGCGCCGACCTGATGAAGATGTTCCCCTCGCCGCGGATCCCGACCGACAAGATCCCGGAGTGCCAGCCGCACATCGCCAAGGGCGAGCACACGAAGCTCTACCGCTTCTCGCCGAGCGATTACCTCGAGCTCGCCGCGGTGTTCAACGGTCCGCACCCTGAGACCGGCGACGAGCTGCAGGTGGTCGACGAGGCCCCGGAGGGCTTTCCCGCCTTCGACCTGCCGGCGCAGGAGGGCGTCTTCGCGCCCGACTACGCGCCCGAGGAGATCGCCGAGATCGCCAAGCGGCTGCGCCAGGCCGCCGGCCTGTCCGACGAGCCGACCGGCGAGGTGGCCAACGACGGCAAGGGCGTGGTCGGCAAGGTCAAGGACGCCGTCTCGTAGCAGCGAGGAGGAGCGCTGGTCATGCGCGTAGTGGTTGTAGGCGCCACCGGCAACGTCGGTACCAGCGTGCTCGACGCGCTGGAGCGCGACGAGGCGGTCGAGTCGATCGTCGGCGTCGCGCGCCGGCTGCCCGACTTGACGCTGCCCAAGGTGTCGTGGAGAGCGGCGGACATTGCCGTCGACGATCTCGAGCCGATCTTCCGGGGAGCGGATTGCGTGATCCACCTCGCCTGGCTGATTCAGCCGGGCCGCGACCTCGGGCTGCTGCGCTCGGTCAACGTCGAGGGTAGTGCGCGTGTGTTCCGGGCGGTCGCCGCGGCCGGGGTGGGCTCGCTCGTCTACGCGTCCTCGGTCGGCGCTTACTCGCCGGCGCCGAAAGATCGCCGGGTCGACGAGGGCTGGCCGACCGAGGGCATCGCGAGCGCCTACTACGCGCGCCAAAAGGCGGAGGTCGAGCGGCGGCTCGACCTGTTCGAGATCGAGGCGCCCGACGTCCGCGTCGTCCGCCTGCGACCGGCGCTGATCTTCAAGCGCGCGGCCGCGTCGGAGATCCGACGGCTGTTCATCGGGCCGCTGCTGCCCAGTCCATTGGTGCGCACGTCGCTGATTCCGGTGGTTCCAGAGGTGGACCGACTCGTCTTCCAGGCAGTCCACTCCAGCGATGTCGGCGAGGCCTACCGGCTTGCCGCGACAGGCGACGCCCGTGGCGCGTTCAACGTCGCCGCCGATCCGGTCCTCGACCCCCGGACGCTCGGCGACGTGCTCGGCGCCCGGCCCGTCCCGCTCCACGCCGGGGCGCTGCGCGTCCTCGCCGGCGTCTCCTGGCGCCTGCGCCTCCAGCCAACCGCGCCGGGCTGGCTCGACATGGCCCGCGCGGTGCCCGTGATGGATACGGCTCGCGCGCGCCGCGAGCTCGGCTGGCAGCCGACGCGCGGCGCGGACGAGGCGCTGCTGGAGCTGCTGGACGGCATCCGGGACGGCGCCGAGTTCCCGACTCCGCCACTCGCTCGCGACACCGGTGGCGCGCTGCGCGTCAAGGAGCTCGCCACCGGAATCGGCAGCCGTCCCTAGACGTTTCCCGACGGCCGAAGCGGGGAACTCCCGGCTGACGTCAACCAGTGAAAAGGGGGCCGAAATGGCCGATTTGACACCGTTGGATGAGAAGCTCGGTGAGGTTCTCGGCTTGGCGCAGGCCGCTCAGGACGCGACCTCGCACGTGGCGAAGATGGAGGGCGCCGACGAGTTCCAGGACCGCCTCTCGCGAATGTCCGACGAGGCCGCCGAGACTGAGCGCCGCACCGACGAGCTGATCGACTCGCTCGACGGTCGCAAGACGGCGATCCGTGAGAAGGGCGCCGAGACCAAGAGCGAGGCCAAGGAGATGATGGAGACTTACCTCGCCGGCGAGGAGGAGGCGCTCGACGGCTTCGAGTTCCTGACGATGGCCGAGGCGGGCGAGCTCGGCCACTGGGAGATCGTCCAGAAGATGGGCGATACGCTCGGCGACCGGTCGGTGACGGACCTGGCCGAGTGGGCGGTCGGCGTCCAGCGCGGGCACATCGAGGCGGTGCGCGAGGCGTGCCTCAGCCTCGCTGTCGACGAGGCGAGGAGCTAGCGCCGCCGCACGACGAGCAGCTAGGAGTCCTCGGACTCCGGCTCGAGCACGAAGGACTCGACGGCGATGTCGGGCTCCATGTGGTTGTCGCTGAGGAAGGCGCGAACCTTGCGCCCGGTGAGCCCCTCGATCATCCGGATGAGATCGGAGCGCATCGTCTGCTGGTAGGCC
>CAMLNW010000039.1 GCA_946481495.1 uncultured Actinomycetes bacterium | reverse complement strand
GCGCCGATTACGGCCCGTTGCGACAAGCCGAGCCGAGGAGGCAAGCGGAGCACCGGACGGGGGCGCCGCTGCGCCGTGGTCACGAGACGCCGCAACGCATCCGGGTCTGGAACGTCCCCCTCGAACACCATGGACGACCCTGCCGTCCGAACCCCCGCAGCAATATCTGTCTCGAAACCGCCCTCCACTGCGTAGCCCCCTATGCCTTACGGATGAGTACGGGACCGTACCATGGCCGCGCGACTCCATACTGGCTATGGTGCGCAAACGACAGGGGAGCTCGCGGGTAGCGGGCTGAGATGGCGTCCTTGGAAGCGATTCCGCCCGGCGCCGACCCTTTGAACCTGTGGGGTAATGCCCGCGAAGGGAGCGGATGTCCGAAATGAGTGCCGAAGTCGCGCTGAGCGGTGTGGCACGACGCTATGAAGGTCGTCGCGGCAGCACGGTCGTGGCGCTCGACGGACTCGACTTGGCGGTTGGGCCGGGCGAGGTGCTTGGCGTCGTCGGCCCGTCGGGCTGCGGCAAGTCGACGCTGCTGGAGTTGATCGCCGGCCTGCAGGAGCCTGATGGCGGCACGGTCGCCGTCGGGCAGACGGGCGACGGCGCGACGGCGGTGGACGCGCGGCTCGCTACCTGCGCGCTGATGCCGCAACGCGATCTGCTGCTGCCGTGGCGCGACGCGCTCGGCAATGCCAGCTTGGCGCTCGAGGCCCAGGGCGTTGGCGGGCGCGCGGCGCGGGCACAGGTAGCGCCGCTCTTCGAGCGCTTCGGACTATCGGAGTTCGACCAGGCGCGTCCGGCCGCCCTATCTGGCGGAATGCGCCAACGGGTCGCGTTCATCAGGACGCTGCTGCCTGGCCGGCCGGTGCTGCTGCTCGACGAGCCGTTCGCGGCGCTCGACGCGATCACGCGCGCCGAGATGCAGCAGTGGCTCGCCGACGCGCTCGCCGACGAGCCGCGGACGGTCGTGCTGGTGACTCATGACGTCGAGGAGGCGCTCTTCCTCTCCGATCGCGTCGTGGTGCTGTCACCGCGGCCAGGGCGTGTCATAGCCGAGCTCGATGTCCCGCTTCCCCGCCCGCGCGACCGCCGCGCTGCGGTCGTCGACCCGCTCCTGGCGGCGCTGCGCGCGCAGGCGCTCGACGCGCTGGCGCCCGACGGGCGGGCAACGCCGGACGGCGCCGGCGGAGCGACACGCCGATGAGGCGCCTGGCGCTGACACTCCTGCTGCTGGCGGGCGTGGTCGCCGTCTGGGCCTGGCTGGCGTCGCTCGACTCGGTCGACGACCTGACGCTCGCCTCGCCGCGCGAGGTCGCGCAGGCGTTCGAGGACGACTGGTCGCTGCTCTGGGACAACGCCTGGGTGACGCTGAAGGAGGTTCTCCTCGGGTTGGCGATCGCGGTCGTGGTCGGCGTCCTGTCCGCCGTCGGCATGCACCTCAGCCGCACGCTGCGCGACGCCGCCTATCCGCTGCTGGTCGGCTCGCAGGCGATTCCGATCGTGGTGCTGGCGCCGATCTTCGTGCTCGCCTTCGACTACGGCATCGGCCCGAAGCTGGCGATCGTGGCGCTGATCTGCTTCTTCCCGATCACCGTCAACGTGCTCGACGGCTTGCGCGCCGTCGATCCGGAGCAGCTCAAGCTGATGCGCTCGTTCGGCGCCTCGCGGCTGCGCACGCTGCGCTCGGTCGAGCTGCCGGCGGCGCTGCCGAGCTTCTTCTCTGGGCTGCGCGTGGCATCGACGGTGTCGGTGATCGGCGCCGTCTTCGGCGAGTGGGCCGGCGCCGACTCCGGTCTCGGCCGGCTCGTGCTGCTCGGCAACAACCAGCTTCAAACCCCCCGTGTCTACGCGGGGGTCGTGATCCTCACCCTGATGGCGGTCGCCCTGTTTGCGCTCGCCTCGCTGGCCGAGCGGCTCGTCTGCCCCTGGAATCGAAAGGATGTGCCCGCATGACCCGGATCCGCCCGCTGATCGCTCTCGCCGTCGCGCTGCTGCTCGCCGCGCTCGGCGCCGGCTGCGGCGAGAAGGAGGATGTGCTCGAGCCCGGTGAGCCACAGGAGCTCACGCTGATGCTCGACTACTTCCCGAACGCCGACCACGCGGGCATCTACACCGCCGAGGCGAACGGCGACTTCGCCGCTGCCGGCCTCGACGTGACGATCCGCCAGCCGCCCGATCCGGCGGCGCCGATCAAGCAGGTCGCCGCCGGCCGCGTCGACCTCGCGATCTCGTACGAGCCCGAGGTGCTGCGCGCACGCGACCAGGGGCTGCGCGTCGTCTCGATCGGGGCCGTCGTGCGCAAGCCGCTCGCGTCGATCATCTCGCTGCCGAAGGCCGGCATCCGCACCCCGGCGGACCTCGCCGGCAAGACGGTCGGGACCGCCGGGATCGACTACCAGTCGGCCTACCTGAACACGATCCTGACCGACGCCGGCGTCGATCCGAGCAGCGTCACCGAGCGCAACGTCGGCTTCAACTTCGTCCCGGCGCTGCTGACCGGACGCGTCGACGCGACGCTCGGCGCCTTTTGGAACTACGAGGGCACCCAGCTGCGGCTCGACGGCCGCAAGCCGCGAATCATCCGGATGGAGCAGGCCGGCGTGCCGACCTACGACGAGCTGGTGCTGGTCGCGAACGAGTCGGCGCTCGAGCGCGACGGCGGCAAGCTACGGGCGTTCATCGCGGCGCTATCGCGTGGGACGCGCCAGCTCGCGCGCAACCCGAACCGCGGCGTCCAGGCCCTGCTCGACGCGAACCCCGACCTCGACCCCAAGCTCCAGCGCGCCGTGGTCGCGGTCACGCTGCCGCTGTTCCTGCCGGCCGAGGGACGTCCGTTCGGCTGGCAGGCACCCGCCGAGTGGCAGGCGTTCGCCGCCTGGATGCGCGAGAACCGCCTGCTGACGGAGATCCCGGACGCCGGCGGAGCGTTCACGAACGAGTTCCTGCCGGGGCAGGGACTGTGACATTCCGCGCATGAAATCCCTATAACCCGACTTGATGCGTATGCGCCGTCCCCTCTCGCGGCCGTTGGCGGCCGCCGCCCTGATCGCCTGCTCGCTGGTCCTCGGCCCCGGCTGCGGCGACGACAGCAAGGACGCCGACCCCAAGACGGTGCTCGGCGAGGCTGCCGCGAAGAAGATCGACAGCGCCGAGGTCCGCCTGAGCACGACCGCCGACATCCCCGGCTTCCCGATCCTCGGCAGCAAGATCGCGATCGAGGGCCACGGCCCGTTCGTCGCCAACGGAGCCGACGCGCTGCCGGAGTTCGACTGGAACGTCGTCATGCGCGCCGGCGGCCAAACCTTCCCGGCGCGCGTCAGCGGCATCGACGGCAAGGTCTACGTCGAGTTCATGGGCCAGTTCTACGAGGCCGACCCGGGGCAGCTCGAGGATCTCGGGCTCGAGGAGGGCGCGGGAAAGCCGCAGCCCACCAGCCTGGCCGAGTTTGGCATCAATCCCGACGACTGGGTTACCAACGTCAAGGTGTCCGACGGTGAGGACATCGGCGGCGACTCGACCCAGGTCGTCACCGGAACCGTCAACAAGCAAGAGGTGCTGGACGACCTGCTCGAGCTGGCGCCGGCCGATGCGCTCACCGGGCTACTCGGCGACGTCGAGGGAGCGCCGGAGGCCAGCGACGAGAACATCGACAAAGCCGCCAAGGCGATCGACTCCGCGAAGGTCGAGGTCAACGTCGACGACGACGGCTATCCACGCCGCGTCTACGCGAAGCTGCGCTTCACCGTTCCCAAGGACGTCAAGAACACGGCGATCAAGAGCGGCACGATCGTCTTCGACCTGACGCTCGAGCAGATCGGCGACGTCACGGTCAACGTCGAGCCGCCGTTCGATCCAGACCCGCTGTCGGAGCTGTTCGACTTCGCCCGGACGATCTTCGGCATCGAGAGCGTCTCGGACCTCTGGCAAACGCCTAACTAGTTGTCAGTCGTCGGCCGGCTGCTCGTCCAGGTCGAGAGCCAGCGAGTTGATGCAGAAGCGCTGACCGCCTGGTCCCGGACCGTCGGGGAAGACGTGGCCGAGGTGCGAGCCGCAGCGGCCACAAAGCACCTCGGTGCGGCGCATCATCAGGCTGTTGTCCTCGCGCAGCTCGACCGCCTCGGCGACCGCCGGCTCGGTGAAGCTCGGCCAGCCACTGCCCGAGTCGTACTTGGTCTCGGAGCTGAACAGCTCGTTGCCGCAGGCCCCGCAGCGGTACATCCCGTCGGCCTTCGAGTACGTGTAGGCGCCGGTGAACGGCGGCTCGGTTCCCGCCTCGCGCAGCACATGAAACCGCTCTGGATCGAGCTCCTCGCGCCACTCCGCGTCGCTCTTGCTCAACTTGGCGTCCATTCGCGCTCCTCGAGGTCGGGGTCCCCTCCCATGTTAGGCGGGAGCATCAACCACGAAACGCCGGGAGCGGCGCATGCAGCGCGTACAGACCGGCTAGCCCCTGGTAGGGCGCATACGGCTCGAAGAAGGCCCGCACCTCGCCCTCAGTCGCCCGCCGCCCCAGCCCGGCTGCACGGCCGACCAACTTAACGAACGCCAGATCGCCGGCCGGCAGCTGGTCGTCGCGCCCCTGCCCCAGGAAGGCCAGGCACTCCAGCGTCCAGGAGCCAATATTGCGCACCGCCCGCAGCCGCTCCCAGGTCGGCTCATGCCGCGCCAGATCGGCCCGCCCACTCGCGATCTCGCGCGCCGCGCGAATCAACGCGACCGACCGCTTCGGCGCCAGCCCGCAAGCATCCAACTGCGCCGGCGACAGCTGCGCGACCGTTGCCGCCGACGGCACGTCCCGCAACCGCCCACAGCCACTCCGCGGCCCATGCCGCCGCACCAGCGCCCGCTGAATCCCAAACGCCCGCTGGACGTCGATCAACTGCTCCGTCACAGCCCACGCAAACGCCTCGAACGGCTCCGGCCGCCTGCGCGGACGCAACCAAGGTTGCCGCCGGATGACTGGGCCGAGCAGCTTGTCGCGGCTGAAGGCGCGCTGGAACGGTCGTAGATCGTGATCCACACCCAGCGCAAAGCGCATCCGCTCGATCCCGGCCGTCGCTACGTCCTCGGTGGACGCCTCGCCACGGAACCGCACGGCGCCTCCAGCAACCCACGCACGAACCGTCACAGGATCGTCCCCTACGTGCAGCGACCGCTCCAACACCCCATCGCGGTTGCGCAACACACCATCCACTCCCCCACCAGGCATCCGATACGGCCCAACCGGGACCACATCGACCTCGACGGCGGCCACCGCCGCCTCTGGCGCCTCAGCGGCTGCCAGCGCCGCGTTCAGCGCTTCAACAGGTGGACGTCGACCAGAAAGGACCGCGAAGCCGCAACCTCAACGCCCTGCCGCTTCGCCTGCATCCGCCGTCGCCGCTTCGCAACCGACCGCGCGGCGTTCGGCCGCCGCAGGACGCGCAGCAACATGAACGCAGCGATGCCGAGCACCATCCCGCCGCTGGCCGCGGCGACTGTCGCCGGGACCGAGACCTTGCGCGTCGCGATAGCCGTCTCGGGCTGAGCCCCCGCGACGGCCGGAAGCACTCGCGCCTCGACCACCTGCTCCTCCTCAGGGACGAGCTCTCCGTCGATCCCGGCATCGTCCGCGCGGCTGTCGCCCATCTCGGACACGAACGCCGAGTGTAACCGCCCTGCGGACGGCCCCCGCGGGTGGCGACGCATTTTGCGTTTGAGGCGCAGGAACGAGCACTCAAACCAAAATCGGAGACAGGACCCGCGGGCAGCCACGCCCGAGCCCTAGCCGATCTACAGCACCCTCTCGTAGATCCGGTACTTCTTCACGACCTTCCCGCCCATCCCCTCCATCCCCCGATTCATCGCATCGTTCGTCTCGAGGATCCACCCCATCTCGCCCCACTTCTGCGGCGTCTCGACAGCCATGTCGAAGTGCTCGATGTAGAAGCCGGCCGCGACGCCGGTGTGCTGGTACTCCGGCTTGACTCCGAGGAAGCCGACCCGCACGCGGTCGACGATCTTGCGCCGGCGCAGGTAGCGCGGCAGGAACGGCAACAGTCGCCCGTTCGTTCCCTTCAGCACCTGGTTGACGTCGGGCACTGTGATCGCGATCCCGACGGTCTCCCCCGTGTCGATCTTCTCGGCGATCATGAACCAGTTGGGGTCGTAGACGAGCTGGAGGTCGATCGCGTAGGTGTCGAGGTCGGCCTTGGTGTAGGGCGTGAAGCCCCAGTTGTCCTTCCAGGCCTCGTTGTAGGTCTCGGCGAACAGGTCGAGGTCGCGGCGCAGGTGGCGGCGCGACATCTTGCGGATGCGGATGCCGTGGTTCGGCTCGAGCCGGTCAGCCATCTCGACGATCTCCGGAACGATCTTGCCGCGGTCCTCGATGTAGAGCTCCCACATCCAGAGGTCGATCGCCTTGCCCAGCCCATGTCCTTCGCAAAGCCGCTGGTAGTAGGGCGGATGCCAGGGCTGGCGGACGAACGGCTCGCGTTCGAAGCCCTCGACCAGGACGCCCGACTCCTCGTTCATCGTGAAGTCCATCGGCCCGACCATCCGGTCGCGTCCGCGTGCGCGCAGCCAGCCGGCCGCCGCGTCGAGCAGAGCCCCCATCGCCTCGCTGTCGTCCTCGAGCTCGAGGAAGCCGAACATGCCCCAGTCGTTGCCTTGGTGGGCGTTGAACTCGTGATCGATCTGCGCGCTGATCCGCCCGACGACACGTCCCTCGCGGCGGGCGAGGAAGAGCTCACCCTCGCCGTGCTTGAAGAAGGGGTTCAGCCGCTGGACGATGAACAGGTGGCGCTCCAGCCGCAGCGGAGGAATCCACTGCTCGGCGTTAGCATGCAGCCGGTAAGGCAGTTCGACGAACTCCCGCCGGTCGCGCCACCTCCAAGGCCACGGCGCGGCACCCTAGTCAATGGCGATCGAAACCGACCTCTTCGCGAAGGCGCGCAACCACGATCGGCTCGAGCAGCTGACGGCGGCGCGCGAGCACGACCTGCTGCCCTACTTCCGTGTCGTCGAGGCCGAGCCTGGCCCGATCGCGCTGATGGAGGGCAAGCAGCGGATCACGCTCGGTTCGAACAACTACCTCGGCCTGACCGGCGACGAGCGCGTCAAGCAGGCGGCACGCGACGCGCTCGACAGCTACGGCACCGGGCTGACTGGCTCGCGCTTCATGAACGGCACGACGCCACTGCATCTCGAGCACGAGCGTGAGCTGGCTGACTGGATGGGCACCGAGGATGCGCTCGTCTTCACCGCCGGCTACCTGGCGAACGTCGGCTGCATCGCCACGCTGCTCGGTCCCGACGACACGGTGATCTGCGACTCCGGCGACCACGCCTCGATTCTCGACGCGGTCTCGATGTCGCGTGCCCGGATCAGGCCGTTCCGCCACAACCGGCTCGACAAGCTCGAGCGGATGCTCGATCGCGCGGGCAGCGATGGCGGCGGCGTGCTGGTCGTCGTCGACGGTGTCTTCTCGATGGAGGGCGATCTTGCTCCGCTGCCGGAGATCGTCGCGCTCTGCAAGCGGTACGGCGCCCGCCTGATGGTCGACGAGGCACACGGCGTCGGTGTGCTCGGCGCGAACGGCACCGGCGCCTGCGAGCAGCTCGGGGTGGCCGGCGACGTCGATCTGCGGATGGGCACCTTCTCGAAGTCGCTGGCGTCCTGCGGTGGCTTCATCGCGGGCCCGGCGGAGGTGATCGACTTCCTGCGCGTCCAGTCGCGCGCGTTCATGTTCACCGCGGCAGCCGTACCCGCTGCCGTCGGCGCAGCCCTCGGCGCGCTGCGGATCATCCGCAGCGACGAGGGGCGCGACCTGATGGCGCGGCTGCTCGACAACGCGCGCTATCTGCACGGCGGGCTGTCCGAGCTCGGCTTCGAGGTCGTCGAGCCGGCGACGCTCGCCGACGGCTCGGAGCTCGTCACCCCGATCGTCCCGGTGACGATCGGCGACGACTGGAAGGCCGTCCTGTTCTGGAAGGCGCTCTACGCGGCTGGCGTCTACGCGAACGTCGCCCTCTACCCCGCCGTCCCGCGCGGCGGTGCGCTGCTGCGGACGAGCGTGATGGCGACGCACGAGCGCGAGCAGCTCGACCGCGCGCTGGAGATCTTCGAGCGCGCCTACGCCGTCCTGCCCGAGGACCCCGAGGCGGACGTCGAAATCCAAAAAGCCCGCTCTTAGCGTACGAGCCGGACGAACCGCTGTTCCCGGTCGGCGGCTGCTTCGATTTATTGCGTCCTCGGCTTCGATCCCTCCAAGGAGGCCAACGGCGCGGACGTTGGTGGTGAGAGCCCGGAGCCCACAAGGGGAACTGCATCCGCTGTCAAGTACGCACTAAGTGCGGGGAGGACGTATGGGCAATATCGCTGCGTTCGGTGCCGGCCAGGCTCAACACCTGCAGGCGCTCGAACACGCAAACCGGGTGAGGCTTGCGCGCGCTGAGATGAAGCGCCGCATCGCGGCTGGCGACCTACCCGCGGCCGAGGTGATCTTGAGTTGCCCCTGGGAGGCGGAGAGCATGTCGATCAGCGACGTGCTGATGAGCCAGAAGCGCTGGGGCCGCGCCCGCTGCCGGCGTCTGCTGAACTCGATCGCGATCCCTGAGAACAAGCGCGTCGGCACGCTGACCGAGCGCCAGCGGGCGATCGTCGCCTCGACGCTCGCTGGCGAGCGCACGCTCGCCTTCGCCTGAGCGAGCTACCTGAACGCTACGCCGCCCGAGCGGCTCCTGAAGAGGCGGCGTAGCGCGAGGAAGGACCCGACGAAGGCAAGCAGCGCGGCGATCAGCAGCGGGCCGAGGACGGAGACGCCGGCAGCGAGGTTGAGCACCAGGATCGCCGCAATCGCGATCACCCCGGAGAGCAGCGTCGTGTGCGAGCGGAAGCCGGTCACGTGCTCGCGGACCGCGAGCTCGAGCCCGGCGAGCGACGCGACCGCGAGGCCCGCTGCGAGCTTCGCGTTGGCCGCCTGACCGCCCCCCTCGAGGAAGCCCCAGGTCATCAGGACGATCCCGGCGAGCACCAGCAGCTCCGTCAGCGGGAACGGCGCCCACAGCGGCGGTGGACGCTCGTCGAGCTTCGGCCGCCGGTTCGGGTCGCGCTGACGTGCCGGCTCGGGCAGTCCCTTGCGCATCCGCTCGGCGCGTGCCCGACGGGCAGCGTCACGCTCGGCGCGCGTGCTGGCACGGCCGGCCGCGACCTCCGTGCCTCCACCGTCCGCTCGCTTGCGGCTGCGCTTGCCCACCCTATGGCCTCACCTTCAGGTGGCTAAGGGACAACCCGAGGAGATCTTGACGCGCCACCAGTTGGCCAGCATCCCGATCAGGCCCCAGCGTGGCACGACGTGCCAGTGGTGGCAGCCGGGCTCGCCGATGTCGGCGTTGCCGACCCGAACCCAGCGGTGGTCCTCGGGGCGGCGCAGCATGTCGTCGATCAGGCGCCGGTTGGCGTCCTCGACAGCGTGGCGCTCACGCAGGTCACGACGAGCATCTTCGACCCGCTCGGCCAGCGCGTCGCGAATCTGCTCGAGCTCGCCAAGATCGCGCATCCGCGGGCGGCCGCTCGGCCGATCGACGCCGAACTCGAGTCCCTTGCGCGGCCACGAGGCGGCGAACAGCTTCGCCAGGTCGCGCTCCAGCCGCTCGATCTGGCCGTGCAGGGCACGCCGGGCAGGTCGCTCGTCAATCGCGGCGCCTGGCTGGAGCGGCTGTCCTACTGCGTTCGAACGCTCGAGTACGTCGATCACTGCTTGCTCCCCCGATCGGACTCCTCCAGCGTACCACCGGTCTCCAGCAGGTCGGCGGCGATCCAGAGCGCCTCGTCGATCTCGATCTGCGAGACCGCTGGAGCGGCCAGCGCACAGACGACCATCGCCGTCGTGTCGTCGTCGACCGCGTAGTCCGCCGCCAGCTGGCCGTCGAGACGCGCCAGCGGCGCTTGCTCGTCGGCGTAGACGATCTCGCCGGCGCGCAGCATGCCCTCGACTCCGCCGAGCGTCTCCCCCGTCACTGCCGGCCGCAGCCCCGGGCTGCCGGACAGCTTCGCCGCATCGGCGACGACGATCGGCACGCCGGTCTCGAGCGTCGCGACGACGACCGCGTCGGCCGGCAGGCCACGGCTCGGCAGGCCGCCGTGCTCCAACCGCTGGACCATCAGCTCCTCGACCGGGGTGCGGTCGGTGTCGGGATCAACGCCGAGCCGCCGCCAGAGGACGCGATACGACCATGGCACGCTGTCCTGGCGCGATTGGACGACCGTCGCGCCGCTGATCCGCCCGGCGAGCATGCGCATCCGCTCGCGGACCGCCTTCGCCGTCTTGCCGGCCCGTGCGTCGACGGTCAGCCAGTAGACACCGAGCGCCGGGAACTCCGACGTGAGCTCGTCGGCGACCCAGCCTTGCTGTATCGCCGGCGCCACCACCTCACCTCACTGGGCCTCGGAGCGCGCGACCAGCTTGCGGACGTAGGTGCGCAGCTGGTCCTCGGTCAGGTTGCCGAGCTCGACGCGACGGACGGTGCCGCCGGGCGTCGAGAAGACGGTCGTCGGGCAGACGCCGATGCCGTAGACGTTGACGACGGCGCCGTCGTGGTCGACAGCCACCGGCATCGTCCAGCCGCGGCGGGTGACGATCTGCTCGACCTCGTCGCGCTCGTCGCCGCTGACGACGGCGGCGAACTCGACCTGCGGGAACTCGTCGCGCATCCGCTCGACGCGGTCGACCTGCGGCTCGCAGTCGGCGCCGCGGGTGACGAGGAAGGTCAGCACGAGCGGCTTGCGGCGCAGCTCGCAGACGTTGACGACCTCCTCGCTGATCAGCTCACAAGCCGGCACCTTCCCAGCCATGTCATTGCCGCCGCGGCGCTGGCGAACGTTCGCATCGTCGTCATTGGAGGCGTTGCCGGTCGCCGACGGGGCGGCGAAGTCGGGCAGCTGCGAGCCGATCGCCGGACCGCGCAGCCCCTCGCCCTTGTTCGGCAGCGAAGTTGTCACCGCGAAGACCCCGATCGCCATCAACATCAGGATCCCGACTACCCAGGCGTAGCGGTTGCCGGGGCGTGGCACCTCCGGCCGCCGGCGCGGGTCGTCAGGCTCGGGGTTGATCCGGTCCTGCTCCTCGAATCGCTCCGCCGCGCTGCGGCGGTCGGGCGCCCCGAGATCGTCGAAGCGATCGTCAGACATTGCTACCCCGCCGCGAGGCCCAGACGAGGGCGGCCGGGAGCACGAGCATCACGCCGAGCAGTGAGACGGTCAGATCCACGACCGTGAGGATCCCGAAATCGCGCAGCATCCGGATGTCCGAGGCTGCGAGCACGGCGAATCCGGCGATCGCCGTGACGCCCGACGCCATCACCGCGGCGCCGGTGGAGGAGTAGGTCGTCTCGAGCGCGCGACCGGCCGAGGCCCCGGCTGCGCGCTCCTGTCGGTAGCGGGCCGACAGCAGCACGCTGAACTCGGTCGAGATCGCAATCACCAACGCGCCGAGCGTCACCGACATCGGGTTCAGCTCGACCTCGAACGGGCCGGGCAGCAGGCCGAGCAGGAACATGATCCCGCCCGACCAGCCGGTCGCGAGCGCGATCGGGATCAGTGGAATCGCCGCCTCGCGGAAGCTGCGCCGTACGACGAGCAGGACGAGGAAGACCGCTAGCAGCGCAGCGATCAGCGTCAGCGCCCGCCGCAGCGGCGACGAGAGCTTGTCGTTGGCGTCGGCAGCCAGCACCGGCAGCCCGACGACGGCGGCCTCCACGCCCTCTGGCGGATCGAGCTGCCGCTCGATCCGCTCGACGACCTCCTGCTGACGCTCGAGCGACTGCAGCCGGATGCCGAAGGCGAGGTTGGCCGTCCTGCGATCGGCGGTCAGCAGGCCTTGCGAGAGGTACGGCGGAATCGTGTTGAGCAGCGCCTCGACCCGCTTCTGGTCACCGGAGCCGACCGCCGCGAGCAGGTCCGGCAGCGACAGCGCGGGACAGAGCTCGGGGGGATCCTTCTCCTGTGTGCAGCGCTCGCCGGCGCGGTAGCCGGCATCGTCGAGCACGCGCTGCTGGAAGTCCGACATCCAGGCGAGCACCTTGGGGTCGGTGACGTCGTCGGCACGGACCGTCACGTCGATCTCGCCCGAGACCCCGGTCTTGTCCTGCAGTTCGTTGATGTCCTGGAGCGCCTGGAGGTCGCCGGGCACCAGCTCGCGAACGTCGGAGACGACGGTCGACTGGGTGTCGGCGGCCGAGGACCGCCAGCGCAAGCGCAATCGCGAGCACGCGCCGGGGACGCACGATCGAGTGCGCCAGCGCCCGCTCGCCGCGCTCGAGCGTCCATAGCCGGAGCTCGCGCCAACGCCGCGCGACCGCAGTCCCGGCACCCGATCCGGCGATCCGTGCGCCGAGGTCGCTAGCCCGCGCGCGCATACGCGGCAACGGCGGCGGCACGCCCTCCGGTCGCGGCCGCGGATCGCCGAAGCGCACCAACGCCGCGAAGCCGGCCAGTAGCGCGCAGGCGAGCGCGATCGCGATGCCCACGACCAGCAGCGCACCGAACCCCCGCACCATCGGAACCGGCGACGTCAGCAGCACCAGGAAGCCGACGGCCGTGGCGATTCCCGCGCTGACGATCGTCGGTCCGCCGGCGGCGGCCGCCATCGGCGCCGCCTCGGCGGGTGGCGCCCCGGTCCGCGCGCGCGCCTCGTCGTAGCGCGCCTGGAACTGGATCGAGTAGTCGACCGCGAGCCCGATCAGCACCGGCAGCACAGCGATCGACGCCATCGTCAGGTCGCCGCCGACGAGTGCCAGCACGCCGAAGGTGATCGCCGACGCCGCCAGTGCGAGCGCCAGCGGCAGTAGGCGCAAGCGGGTGCGGAAGACGACCGCGAGCGTCGCCGCCATGATCAGGATCGCCGCCGCGAGCAGCCAAGGAATTGCATCGCGAACGGCGTCGCCGAGCCCGTCGACGACGACCGGCACGCCAGTCACCACATAGCGGCCGCCCTGCTCGAGCTGGAGCTGCGGCTCGGCGACGGCCTCGCGGACGAGGTCGACCGTGCGGCTGCGCTCGGCGTCGGTCAGATCGGGCCGCAGCCGCATCTGGATCAGCGCGGCGTCGTCGCTCGGGAAGAGGTAGGAGAACTGGGGCTTCGGGGTCTTGCCGTCGTTGCCGAACACGAGCGCCGACACGAACCCCGGGCTGTCGACCGACGGGATGTCGGTGATGCCGTAGCGCAGCGCGAGCGACAGCAGCTGGCGCTTGACCTTCTCGGCCGCCTTCGGCCCGCCGTCCCTGGCTCCGGCGAGCAGGCCGGTCAGGCCCTGGCCGATCGCCTGAACCGAGGTGTTGACGAACGTTCCGGGGCCGAGCACGACCTTCGCCGGCTTGTACGCCGCGAGCTCGCGACACGGCGGCGGCAGGGCGCGCAGGCCGTCCTTGGGCACGTTGCCGGACAGGCAGCCCTCGAGCTGGATCAGCTTCTGCAGATCTGAGGTCAGCAGCGTCCGCTGGAGGTCGCCCTCGACGAGCACGACGATCGCGTCGTCGCCGAAGTCCTGCTTGAAGCGCTCGGTCTGGGTGAAGGTGTCGGACCCCTGCGAGACCAGCGAGTCGGTCCCGGTGCTCGGCTCGAGCCGCAGTGCCAGCAGGGCGCCGGCAACTGCGATCACCGCGACCGCTACCAGTGGGACCAGCGGGCGACGCGCGACGGCCCCCACGATCCGCTCGAAGATCTCGCCCGACCGCACGGGCTCAGCTTAGGCTAGGGAGCAGGTATCGGTTGCAGGTTGGGGTACCTGCCGCTCTGCCCGACGAAACGGCCAAGTGGCGCCTGCTCGCGACACGGCGGTGCCGGCACGGCGCCGGTGGTGCTGCCGGCGAAGGCGAACTGCTCGAGCAGCGCGCGCAGCTCGGCGGGTAGCAGCGGACCGACTGGGCCGAGGACGCTCGCCGGTCCCGCGATCTCGCAGAGGTAGCGGCCAAAGACCGGCAGCCCGCCGCGCAGCTGGCCGGAGCCGCCGGGCTCGACGTAAGGGTTCGAGCGGTTGCTCGGCAGGCGGCGCGGGTAGGCAGCGAGGTTCTCCGGGTTGAGCGGGTTGGTCGTGCGCAGGTAGTGCAGTGGCCGCGAGCTGCCGGGCGGCCGGTCGGTCACCTGGGTCGCGGCGGCGTCGAGTGCGAAGAAGGCCGCGATCTCACGCTTGTAGAGGCCGAGGTAGCTGAATACCGGCTGCAGGTTGCGCAGGAACGGCTCGAGCCTGGCGAGCAGCGGCTTGGTGTCGTTGAGCGAGCGCTCGAGCGCCGGCAGGCCGGTGCGCGAGACCTTGATCAGCGGATTGAGGTCCTTGAACAGCCCGCGCAGGTCTGGGGCCAGCCCCTTGAGGCTGATCAGCGTCGGTGACAGCTCGCGCGCCGCGGGCCGCAGCTGGGTCACGAGCGGATTGGTCAGCTCGGCGAACCGCGACAGGCGGACCGTCGTCGTGCGCGTCTCGCGCACGAAGGTCGGCAGCGCGACGAACGCGGCAGCGAGGTCCTGGTTGCGTGCGGCGGTCGTCTCGAAGACCCGGTTCGAGTTGTC
>CAMLNW010000038.1 GCA_946481495.1 uncultured Actinomycetes bacterium | reverse complement strand
TGCACGAGCAACACCGCGGTGATCGCGCGCGAAGACGATCGCGAACAGGAAGACGAGGCTCGTCACCTCGACCGCAGCCGGGCCGTTGTAGTCGAACGGTGCGTCGAGCCAGCCCTCCTGGAAGGCAAGCACGACCAGGCCGAGCGTCGCGCCGAGCGTCAGCGTGTTCATCAGCAACGTCTTGACCGGCAGCAGGACCGACCCGGTGAGCAGGAACAGGATCAGCAGCGTCGTCAGTGCGACGATCGCCACGACCATCGGCGCGTGGTCGAGCAGGCTCTGCTTCTGGTCGACGAAGCGCGCGGTGTTGCCCGCGACGAGGGTCGTCGCAGTGCCCGGCGGGGCGAGGTCGCGGATCGAGTGGACGGCGTCCTGGGCCGCGCCCCCGAGCGCCGGAGCGGGCGCGGCGAAGTTGGCGTAGGCCACGGTATCGCCGGCGCGCACGAACGGCGTGCTCGGCTCGATCCCGTCGATCGCCTCGATCCGGCGCGCGTATGCCGCCAGCTCGGCGTCGCTCGCCTCGCCGCGCACCGCGACCGTGACCGCCTCGCTCACGTCGCGCGGGTAGTGAGCGTTGACGTACTGGTAGGCGTCGTAGGACGGCTGGCCGGGGGGCACCGCCTCGGCGCTCGGACCGGTGAGCGTGGTGAACAGCAGTGGCGAGGCGGCCGCGAGCAGCAGCCCGGCGCTCGCCAGCGCCGTTGCGACCGGCCGGCGCATCACGCCGTGGGCGAGCCGGTACCAGCCGTCCGACTCGTCGGAGACCGCCGGCCCGCGGCGGACCGACCACTTGTCGATGTTGGTGCCGAGCAGCGCCAGCAGCGACGGCACGACGAGGATCGCGATGATCGCCGAGAGCACGCCGACCGCGGCGCCGGCAACGGCCATCGAGTAGAGGAAGCGCTGCGGCATCACGACCAGTGCGGCGAGCGCGACGGCGACCGTGAAGCCCGAGAACATCGCCGTGCGGCCGGCAGTGAGCACGGTCCGGCGGTGGGCCTCGCGGGTCGCGCCGTCGGCGGCGATCTCCTCGCGGTAGCGCGAGACCATCAGCAGCGCGTAGTCGACGGCTAACCCAAGACTGAGCCCGGTGGCGATGTTCATCGCGAACAGCGACGTGTCGACGAGCTCAGACATCACGCGCAGCACGAGGAACGTCCCGACGATCGAGATCACGCCGATCAGCAGCGGGATCGATGCCGCGACGACGCCGCGGAAGACGAGCAACAGCAGCACGGCGAGGATCGGGAAGGCGATCAGCTCGGCCTTCGTCAGATCCTCGCGCGTCTGGTCGTTGGTCTCGTTGAAGCCGGCCGCGAAGCCGCCCATCCCGACGTCGAGCTTGCTCGACGCGGCGATCGGGGCGACGTCCTCGGCGACGAAGCCGCCGGTGTCCTCGACGTCGGCGGTCGTGAGGTGGACGGAGACGACGATCGACTCGCCGTCCTTGGCGACGAGACGGCTGGTCGCACGCCGGGCCGCCGCGCGCTCGCGCGCGCCAGGTTGCGCATCGCTGGCCGACGGCCCACCGGGCGCCACCGGGTTCACGACCCGTCCGACGTGCTCGACCTGGCCGACCTCCTCGGTCAGCCGCGCGACCTCACGCAGCACCGCGGGGCTGGTGGTGTCGATCTTCCCGCCATCCGGATCGCGCACCACCAGGAAGAGCGCTGCGTTGGGGTCGTAGCCGAGCGCGTCGCGCAGCGTGTCGGCGGCCTGCTCGCTCTCCGACGCGCTGTCGGTGAAGCCGGCGGCCTTGAGGTGCTTCTCGACGTCGTGGCCAAGGGCGATCGCCAGGATGGCGAACACCCCCACCAGCGACAGGACGAGCTTCGGGCGGTTCCAGGTGAGGTCGGCTATCCGGGCGAGCATGGCGGCGACTGTACCAGAGTGAGTTCCGAAAAGGAACCCATAGGTTTACACCGGGAACCCACCCCGCTACAGTGCCTGCAGATGACCCGCACCCCGCTCGACCACATGAACTGCTCGATCGCGCGCACGCTCGACGTGATCGGCGACGCCTGGACGGCACTGATCCTGCGCGACGTCGCGCTCGGGATCACCCGCTTCGACGCGCTCCAGCGCGACCTCGGAATCTCGCGCAAGGTGCTCAGCGAGCGTCTCGCGGCGCTAGTCGAGCACGACGTGCTGCAACGCGTCCCCTACCAGGAGAAGCCCACCCGCTACGACTACTACCCGACCGAGAAGGGCGCCGACCTGGGCTTCGTCCTGCTCGCGATGCAGACCTGGGGCAACCGCTGGATCTTCGGCGAGCAGGGCCCGCCGCTGCTGCTGCGCCACGAGCCCTGCGGCGCGACGATCGAGGCGGTCACCGCCTGCTCGAACTGCGGCGAGCAGCTCTCGGTCGGCGACCTGACCCCACTGCCCGGACCGAGCTTCGACCCGGGCATGACCGAGCTCTCGGCCGCGCTCGAGCGGCGCGAGGCCGCCTTCGCCGCAGCCCGGACCGAGCCGGTTCCCAGCGGGGTCGGCGACAGCGCGAACGCCACCTGACGCACCCCGCGAAATCGCCCTGGGCCAACCGCATCAAGTGGTGTTTACGCCCTCCGTGGTTGGGCAACCCTGCCGCCCCAGGAAACTTCGAGAGAGGAGCGGAGATGGCCGACACGGCGATTTCAGCCGGTGCAACCGGCAGCTCCGGCGGGTCCAACGGCGGCGCGACGGAGCAGGCACAGGACAAGGCGAAGGAGGTGGCCGGACAGGCGCAGGAGAAGGCGCGTGATGCCAGCCAGCAGGTGCGTGGGCGCGTCAGCGAGCAGGTCGACCAGCGGTCCACGCAGGCCGGCGAGCAGATCCGCGGGACCGCTGGAGACGTCCGCTCGTTCGCCGAGCAGCTGCGCGGGCAGGGCAAGGACAAGCCGGCGCGGTACGCCGATCAGGCCGCGGATCGCGCGGAGCGCCTCGGCGGCTATCTAGAGGAGGCGAACGGGGACCGGATCCTGCGCGATGTCGAGGACTTCGGCCGGCGTAACCCGTGGGCCGTGGTGGCCGGCGGCCTCGCGCTCGGCTTCGCCGCCTCGCGGATGCTCAAGGCCTCGAGTGGCGAGCGCTATCGCTCGTCCGCCCCGACACAGGTGTCCTCCGGTGCGCAGCTGCAGGCTGGCGCCGAGACACAGCCACACGCCGGTACGGGCACCAGGCCGAGTCAATTCGACCCGCACCGATAGCCATGGCCGACAGGAACGGTGATAACGACCTGTACGACCGCCCGACCGGGGAGCTGCTGCGTCAGCTCTCGCAGCAGACGACCGACCTGGTTCGCCAGGAGATCGAGCTGGCGAAGGCGGAGATCGGCGAGAAGGGCAAGCAAGCCGGCCTCGGGGCGGGCATGTTCGGCGGCGCTGGGCTCTTCGGAGCCGGCGCGTTCGCGGCGCTGACGACGACGATCATCGCGGCGCTCGATCGCGCCATGGCGCTGTGGCTCGCGGCGCTGATCGTCGCGGTCGTCTACGGGATCGTCGCCGCGGTGCTGGCGCAGCGCGGCAAGCGGAAGGTGCAGGAGGTCGGCGCCCCGGTGCCGGAGCAAACCACGGAGAGCGTCAAGGAGGATGTCCAATGGGCCAAGACCCGAATGAGATCAGGCAGGAAATAGAGAGCACACGCGCGGAGATGGGTGAGACCGTCGAGGCGCTCGGCCACAAGACCGACGTGACCGGCAGGGCGAAGGGCGCCGTGGCGGACCGCGTCGAGTCGGTGCGGTCGAAGGTCGCGGGCTCGACACCCGATAGCGGCGAGGTCAAGCAGGGCGCCCGCCAGGCGGCTGGCGTCGCCCAGGAGAACCCGCTCGGCCTCGCGGTCGGTGCGGCCGCTGTCGGCTTCGTCGCCGGCATGCTCGTTCCCTCGACCAAGGTCGAGGACGAGCGCATCGGGCCGATGGCCGACCAGATGAAGGACAAGGCGCGCGAGGTCGGCCAAGAGGCCGTCGAGCGTGGCAAGGACGTCGCGCAGCAGGCCGCGGAGACCGCCCAGCAGGCGGGCCGCGAGCAGGCAGAGGAGATGCGGCAGAGCTAAGCGCGAGCGGTCAGGCGGCGGCGCCGGAGGCCTCGGCCTCCGTCCGCCCGCCGCCGCTCTGGCGACGGCCGTAGAGCGTGCCGATCAGCAGCTCGGTGACGTTCGGGTCGAACTGCGTGCCGGCGTGCTCGGAGAGCTCGCGGACGGCGTCGGCGTGACTCATCCCCTTGCGGTAGGGCCGGTCGGAGGTCATCGCGTGGTAGGCGTCGCAGGCGAGGATGATCCGCGCGCCGATCGGGATCTGGTCGCCGGAGATGCCGTCCGGGTAGCCGCCGCCGTCGAAGCGCTCGTGCTCGTGGCGGACGATCCGCGCGATCGGCCCCATGCCGGGGATCGCTCGCAGGATCCGCTCGCCGATCGCAGGGTGCTCGCGCATCACCTTCCACTGGTCGTCGTCGAGCGGGCCCGGCTTGTTGAGGATGTCGTCTGGGATCGCGACCTTGCCGATGTCGTGCAGCAGCGCGGCCGCCTTGATCTGGTCGACCTCGGGGCCACTAAGGGCGAGCCCGCGGGCGACCGACTCGACGAGGTCGACGACAGACTCGGAGTGCTCGCCGGTGTAGCGGTCGCGCTCGAGCAGCGCCTCCGCGAGCGCGGCGATCACGTCGCCCTGGGCGCGCGGCTTGTCGCCGTCGGCGGTGTCGGCCGCGTCGCTGGCGGCGGCGCGACCGCCGCCGAGCGAGCGCGCGACGTCGACGCGCGCGCCGGCCTTGGCCAACAGCTGCTCGGAGCTCGTCCCGCGCTCCCACTGGGCAACCCCGACCGAGACGGTGACGCTCTCGAGCTCGCCGACGTGCAGCGCCTCGAGCGCGATGAAGATCCGGTCGAACGCCTGCATCGCCTCCTCGGCGCGCGTCTCGGGCAGCATCGCGACGAACTCGTCGGCACCGGAGCGGCTGACGACGTCGTTGGTGCGGACCTGCTCGCCGAGCAGCTTGCCGACCGTGGCGAGCACCTGGTCGCCGACCTTACGGCCGTGGTGGGCGTTGATCGAACGGAAGCCGTCGACGTCGATCACCGCGACGGTCAGCGGGCTGCCGTGGCGGCGCGAGCGCTCGATCTCCGGAACCAGCCGGCGGTCGAGCGCGTCGAGCAGCGGCAAACCGGTCAGCGGGTCGGCGGTACGGGCCGCGCGCAGCTCGTTCTCGAGGCCAGCGATCTGACGGCGCGCCTCTTCAAGGCTCGCCTGAAGCCGCTCGACCTCCTGCCTGCGCCCGCCCATTGGCCCAAGTTTCGGGCGCTATGCCCGAAAACTTGAGCCTTGCAAGCGAAATTGGACTGACCGCTTTTGTCGTTCTAGACGAACTCGGCGAGCGCCGGATCCGGCTCGCCGGTGTCCTCGGTGGCGCCCTCGTGGGCGTCGCCGCCGCCGTGCGCGGCCGCCATCTCCTCGGGCGACGGCGAGCGCAGGAGGACGAGCGCCACGACGAACGCGATCGCCACCAGGCCGGCGCCGATCAGGTAGGCGACGTGGAAGCCGGAGTTGAGCGCCGACAGCGCCGACTCGCCCTCGGCGAGCAGCGAGTCGGTGCGGTCCGCCGCCACCGTCGCGAGCACCGCGAGGCCGATCGCGCCGCCGACCTGAACGGTCGTGTTGATCAGGCCCGAGGCGAGGCCCGAGTCCTGCATGCTCACGCCGGACATCGACAGCATCATCAGCGACGGGAAGCCCATGCCGGCGCCGAGGCCGATCAGCACGACCGGCGGGACGACGTCGAGCAGGTAGGCGCCGTCGACCGGCGTGCGGGCGAACAGCAGCAGCCCGGCGCCGATGAACACCAGCGCCGAGACGAGCGTGTTCTTCGCTCCGAAGCGCATGATCAGCTTCTCCGAGAAGCGCAGCGACATCGCGCCCATCACGATCGTCGAGGGCAGGAACGCCAGGCCGACCTCGAGCGGGTCGTAACCGAGCACCTGCTGCAGGTAGAGCGCGCCGAGGAAGAACATCGCGAACATCCCGGCGACCAGGAACATCATCACGACGTTCGCCCCGACGATGTTGCGCACCTTGAACAGCCGCAGCGGCATCAGCGGGTGCTCGAGCCGCGACTGGCGGAAGACGAACGCGGCGACCAGCGCCAGCCCGACGGCGCCGAGGCCCAGCACGCGGCCGGAGATCCAGCCCTCCTCACCGACGCCGAGGATCGCGTAGACGGCGATCATCACGCCCGAGGTCAGCAGCACCGCGCCGGGGATGTCGGCGCCCTGCTCGAAGCCGATGCCGTCCTTGCCCTCGACCAGCTTCAGCGCGAAGTAGGCGGTCGCGATCCCGACCGGGATGTTGATGAAGAAGATCCAGTGCCAGGAGATGAGGTCGGTCAGGACGCCGCCCGCGATCAGGCCGATCGAGCCGCCGGCCGAGGCGACGAAGCCGTAGACGCCGATCGCCTTCGCCTGCTCGCGCGGCTCGGGGAACATCGTCACGATCATCCCGAGCACGACCGCCGAGGCCGCCGCGCCGCCCGCGCCCTGGACGAAACGCGCGGCGATCAGCATCTCCTGCGTCTGCGCCAGCGCGCAGAGCGCCGACGCCACCGTGAAGATCGCGAGGCCGATCATGAAGATCTTGCGCTGGCCGATCAGGTCGCCGAGCCGGCCGGCGAACAGCAGCAGGCCGCCGAACGGGATCAGGTAGGCGTTGACCACCCAGGCGAGGTTGTTCTGCGAAAAGCCGAGGTCCTCCTGGATCGACGGCAGCGCGACGTTGACGATCGTCGCGTCGAGCACGATCATCAGCGCCCCCGCGCAGAGCACGTAGAGCGCCAGCCAGCGGCTGCGGTCGTGGTCGATCGGTGTCTCGGTCGCGGCAGTCACGGTCACGGTCTCCTTCGTCATCGAATGCGTTCGCCGTTGAGACCGCGGCTGGCTCGAAAACTCATCGCGGTCAGGCAGTGGCGGGCTACCTTGGGGAGGGCAGCCCACCAAGTTAGCGCGACCGGCCGCTAACGGCCCGTCGCGGCGCGGTTGGCCTTGACCTTGGCCCGAATCCGGGCCTCCTGCTCGCGCAGCTCAGGCGTGAAGGCGTCGCCGAAATCGTCGTCCTCGGCGAGCTGGCGCACCTCGAGCTCGAAGCCGCCGGGTACGCCGCCGAACGGCGCCTTGGAGATCCACTCGATCGCCTCATCGCGCGAGTCGACCTGGAACAGCCACCACCCGGCGATCAGCTCCTTGGCCTCGGTGAACGGCCCGTCGACGACCGACCGCTCCTCACCGTCGAAGCGCAGCTTGAAGCCCTCCGTGCTCGGCAGCAGACCCTCGCCGGCCAGCATCACGCCGGCGTCAGCCAGCTGCTCGTTGTAGCGGCCCATCGACGCGAACATCTCTGTCGTTTGCTCGGTCGGCATCTCCATGCCCTCGGTCTCGGGCGTGGACTTGACGATCACCATGTAGCGCATCGGAAGCTCCTTCTCGTTCGGGGGGAACCAGTCTTTCTACCCGTACGTCGAACGAGCACCCAGGAAATCGACATCCAGGGCTCATTTGTCCGGATGAGTCTGCTCGCACGTCGGGGTCGCGCGCGTGCGACAGTAGAGCCCGGGTCACCAACGAGAGGGAGATTCGCCGCATGGCATCAGTTCGCAAGGAGATCCAGATCGACGCCGGCCCCGACGCGGTCTGGGACGCGGTGCGCGACTTCGGGGCGCTGCACGAGCGCCTGGTGAAGGGCTTCGTCGTCGACACCAAGCTCGATGGCGACGACCGGATCGTCACGTTCGCCAACGGCGCGGTGCAGCGCGAGCCGCTGGTCGCGCTCGACGACGACGACGCTCGCCGGCTCGTCTACGGCGCCGTCGACTCCCCGCTCGGCGCAACGCACTACAACGCCACGGTGACCGTGACCTCCGACGGCGGGTCCGGCAGCCGGATCGACTGGGTCGTCGACGTCCTACCCAACGAGCTCGAGCCGATCCTCAGCCAGGTCATGGACCAGGGCGCGGCGGCGATGAAGGCGACGTTGGACGGCTAACCAACCCTCACCCGTGACGGGACGAGTCACGCTGGCGCTCACGGCGCTCGGCGCGACCCTCCAGAACGAGCATGACGGCGATGCCCGTGAAGAACGCAGGCCAGAGGATCAACTGCCTCTCCGTCTCGCCCGGGTTGGCACCGAAGATCAATAAACCAGTGATCAGCATCGCGATCGCGACAGCGGCTCCTATGTTGCCATTCCGAAGACTCATATGCATATATCCTATCCTATAGTCAGCTCGGTCAGGTAAGCGGCTGCCATCCACAGCCCACCTATGTAGCTGCCGTTGAGGATGGCTCTATCCCGCCACGATTCCTTGCGGCCAAGAAGCAGGCCGATGGCTCCTGCGACGAACCCCCCAAGGAACGCCCCGGCTCCTATAGACGTCGCCGCATCCTCTCCGAAGGCGCTCACGGGACCAGCCGCCGCTACGAGCTGCGCCACAGTGGCGTGAGGATCGAGGGCCATACGGGCAACCTAGGACCGTGCGACGCACGGGATACAACGCTTCTGCAACGGAAGGGAGCCCTTCATGTCACGACTGACCTGCAGCATCTCGACCTCATTGGACGGCTACATCGCAGGACCAGATCCGGGACCCGATCAGGGGCTTGGAGCCGGCGGCGAGCAGCTACATGAGTGGATCTTGGGGCTGGCGTCGTGGAGGGAGATGCACGGGAAGGAGGGCGGCGAGCGCAACGTCGACTCCGACCTGCTCCAGGAGGGGCTCGACGCGACCGGCGCGATCATCGTCGGCAAGCGGATGTTCGGCGGCTGGGACGGCCCGTGGGGCGACGAGCCGACGGTTGGCGTCTGGGGCGAGAACCCGCCGTTCGCCGTGCCTGTATTCATACTGACCCACTACGAGCGCGAGCCGATCGCCGTCGGTCAGACGACCTACACGTTCGTCAGCGACGGGATCGAGTCGGCGCTTGAGCAGGCGACGGCGGCGGCCGACGGGAAGGACGTCAGCATCGGCGGCGGGGCGAACGTGATCCAGCAATACCTGGAAGCGGGGCTGCTGGACGAGTTGCAGGTAAGCGTGGTGCCGGTGCTGCTGGGCGGTGGGGTGCGGTTGCTCGACAACGTCGGTGACGGACCGAAGCTAGAGCGGACGCGGGTACTGGAATCACCGAGCGGGGTGACGCACCTGCGATACGAGGTGGCGCGGTAGGGAGGAGCCGTCAACGAGTGAGAGCCGGCGGTTGCCGGCTCTCACGGTGCACTGCGTTTGAGGGTGGGCTAGTTCCGTGCTTTGGCCGCCGCCCGCTTGGCTTGGCGTTTGGCGGCCTTGCTCTGTTTCCTGGTGCACGGGGTCTTCATCCGGACATCGAAGTCGTGACGGCGGCCGTTCTGGCCGTCCATGTCGGCTTCGGCGGTGTGGCGGCCGACGCAGAGGTTGATGTTGCCCGCCGTGTCCGGGTGACGGCAAGGATTCCTGTCCTGCCGCCACGGATGTTGAGGTTGAACTGGTTGATCGGCGCGTCTGGAACCGAGGCGAACGTGTTGACCAGCTTGCCGCTCTTGGTCGTATCGCTCTCACCGCGGAGGTTGACCGCGATCTCGCCGCGGAGCGCGACGACGATCATCGGCAGCGTCCTGATCTGGTTTCCGGTCTTGGGGTCGATGCGGACGTTCTTGACGAAGTAGACGTTGCCGACCAGCGGGTCGTTGAGCAGTGGCGACACCGCCTTGGCCCGTCCGACGATCGATCTCTTCAGACAGTGATTCTCCAGATCGTCCTTGGTCCCGTCGACGAACTCGCAGAGAGCCTGGGCGTTGTCGGGGTCAAGGGCCAGCGACTTCGGCAACCGGACCTCGGCCTTCTTGATGCCTGCCTCGCCGATGCCGGTTTGGGTCACTGTCGCCTTGACGCCGGGGTGTTTGCCGGTGGTTGTCTGCTTGCGGCCGGTCAGGGCCAGCGTGAGCTTTGGCTTGAACGGGAGCGCGGCGCAGCCTGTTGCCTGGAATGGGTTGGAGCGGTTCGCGATGATTCCCTCGGTTGAGGTGATCGCGGCGTTGACTTGCTTGGCGGAGCAGTCGGTCGGGTTGAGCATGAAGCCGAGCCGGTCGACGTTGACCAGCACTCGGCGTACGCGGAGGGGCACCCCGTGCCAGATCGTCGGGAACGGGTCTGAGATCGCCTTGACCTGCGCGGTGACCGGGTCGACGGTGATCTTCTGACGCACGACGATCGGGCTGAGCTCGAACGCGCCTCTGAACGGACCGGCGATCGCGCGGACTTTCACCGCGAGGCCGTATGGGCCGCCCTTGTATCCCTCGGTCAGGAACGCCTCGCCCTTTTCCTCGAGCACGAACGGGTCGCCCGACCCTGCGCTCGCGTCGACCGTCCCGATCCGTGAGGCGGCGGGGCAGTTGCCTGCATTGGCTTGCGCATTGGCGCACAGGGGAATGTCCTTGACGGATGCGAGCAGCCCTGGGGGCAGCTCGGCCGTCAGGCCCTTGACCCACTGGTCGCCTTGCGGTCGTGTGAACTCGAATCCGAACGCGCCGCTCTTGGCCGCGGCGGCGTTGCTCATGCCGGCCTTGAGGCTCGGGTCGAAGCCGTAGTCGCAGTCGCCGTCGATCGTCCAGTTCTGCTCCCCGATCGAGGGGTCTTGGTCTTGGAGAGCGAGATGGGCCCGAGACCACGGCAACAGCGACGACACAGACCGGTACTGGCCCGGGGTCGCGTTGCAACGCGTCGGTGTGGCCAGCACGCCGCGATCGCCGCCCTTGAGCTTGACGGTCAGGTGGTCGAACGGCAGCCGCGGGTTGTTCTCGAACGTCGCGACGAGCTTGCCCGAGACAGGGTCGGCGGTCGACGAGCCAGGCAGCTTGACCAAGATGCCGAGGTCGTCATCGCGAGCGACGACGAACAGCCGCAACATCTCCCCCGAGATGGGGTCGGTGCTCTTGGGGGTGCCGAGGTACATCGTGCCGCCGATGGCGCGATCGACCAGCGGGGAGGTGATCCGCACCGTGCCGATCCTCGAGCCGTCCGGGCACGACGGCGGCGTGTCGGTCCCCACCTGCATCTGGGCATCCGAACAGCCCGCCAGCCCGGTCGCGCCCGCGGGGTTGACCGCGACGCCCTCAGGCAGCTCGACGGTCACGTCCTTGAGATGGCTGGTCGCGATCCCGTCGGGATCGAGCAGCCCATCCTGAGCCAACGCGACGTCGAAATCCAAGCCAGACGCCGAGTCCGCCACGGTCGAGGTAGACGCCACGCCGACGGCAGGCGCAAACGGCACCAGCTCACAGTCTGTGACCGGTGGCGAGTCAGAGCCCACCGGCCCCGACAACAACGCCGGCTGCTGCCACGCGAACGTCCCGATGAGCGTCGGCAAGTCCTCGCCGCTGCACTCCGTCGGGTTGGTCACGAACGCGTCGGCGATCGGGCTCGACGCCGGCTCCGGGCAGGCCTCGTCAGTGAGGTTCCACTGTGGACAGCGCAGCTCGTCGTGCATCGCCAGCCCGGGCTGGCCCCACAGCGTCACGAAAGAGCCGAAGAGCGGGAAGTCGTTGGTGATGTTCTCAGCGAGCGACGTGACGCCGAAGTCCGTCGGCCGCACCTTGCCAGTCACAGACGCCTTCGTGTCGATCGTCTGAAACGACAGCTGCGCTGGCGATCCCTTCGGCGGCAGCACGTTGCCGACGCGGGCGCGGTTGAACCCGGTTCCGAAGTTGGTGATCTGGTAGCCGGCATCGCCGACCCAGGAGCCGCAATACCAGCGGTCGCGCGCGCAACGCTCAGCGATCAGCGGGTTGGCGATAAACCCCGCGGGGAGATCGACATCGATACGCTTGGTCGCTCCAACAGGATTGACCTTGCCGTTGAGTGCCAGGGCGCTGTTCATCAGGAAGGCGGCCATCGCGGTGAACGGATGCGCGCCGGCGCGCGTCTCGGGGTTGCCGTTCTCGTCGAAGGCACCCGCGAAGAACGCCTGGACACCATGCCCGGCGGGCGTGTCGCTGACGGTGATCGGCTGAACGTACTCGCCGGCCGAGGCAGCGCCACCGCCAGAGACCGACACGTGCGCCTCGACAGGGCTCGAGATGCCCGGCGACACCGCAACCGGGACCATGACCGATGTGGCCGAGGCCCCCGATTTCACGGGAAGCGACCGGGTGCAGGTTACGGTCGTCTGCCCAAAGCCAGCCGACCCACAGTTGTACGGAAACGACAGCGACTGGTTGTTTCCAGAGATGGCATCGCCGGACGTGACGATGCCCCCTGGCAACGTGATGGTGACGCTATACGTCCCGTCGGTCTGGGCGCCACCGACATTGAAGGGATAGATCGCGATGGTGCCCGACTGCGGGAGGGAGACCGAAGCCGGCACAGGGATCGACGGTGTTATCGTCATGAGCGGGAGGTCGGTGCCGGCCAGAGGTCCACCGTCGAAGACGACGTCAAAGGTCCCCACGGTCGTCCCGGCAGTGACGGTCACGCTGCCGCCGCCAGCGCTAACAGTTGACAGCCCGTTGAGCGCAGTCTGGATGGCGCTTGCGGCGGCGTCCGCCGCCAACGGCCCCGTCGTACTCCCGTTGAAGGTCAGCGTGTAGGTGCCGAGTGCCGGTGGCTTGATCGTCTGACGCTCTGACGGGGACGTGGGCAGGTTCGTGGGTCCAGTGACCGATAGGACCTTCCAAGCAGGAGCGAGCGCCTGAGCCGATCCGGCGAACGCCAACAAGACGACCACGGCAATCGACGACGCCAACGCCGTCACTCCCGCCGAACGCCCGAGCTTTGTGGTAGCCATGCTCTCCCTCTCACCAATTGACTTCCGAGCCAGCCGCGTCATCGCTCGACCCCCGGCAGCAGGATGTGTGTAATTCGACTCCTAGCCCCGGGTTGACGCGCTTCGATCGTCACCCGGAGCGCTTTGCCCAGACGCAGGCGCTTACGCGCTGCACCGCTCAAGCGGAGCGCTACGGTCACCGCTCCCGCCCTGCGAATGCGAGTTCTCATGTGCCCCACCCGCGTCGTCTTGCGACCCAGCTTGGCCTTGGCCGTCAGGCTCACCGTCCCGACGGAGCTACTACGCACCCCGATTGCAAGGACACCCCGTCGAGCAGCCGCCTTGCGCGCCTTCCTCGAAAGCGCCGAGAAAGAGAGCGACCAGCGCTCACCAGCCGCAGCGTTCTCACCACCGGGCGAGGACAACGTCTTGAGATCGGTCGAGACCGAATCGAAACCACCACCCTGACAGCCGTCGGCCAAGGGATCGCACGCCTCACCAGGCGGGGGTGGCGCCACGATGCCCCCACCCACCCGGAAGTCATAGAGGTCCTTTACACCATCTGAGTCCGCGGCAACCAAGGCGCTAGTCGTACGAATGAAGACGTCGTCACCAGATCCCGACATACCCACCACGTAGGGCGTGCGGTCTCGATAGTTGCGCTGGGAATAGACAGGAACATTCGGTGCAGGCCCGGTGTCCAGCAAAGTTAGGGTCCCGCGATCCCACAGATAGATGTTCTGCTCGCCGTCGACCGCACCGGGCGCCAGCGCGTCGAGCGTTTGGAACACCACGCGCGAGCCATCGTCGGACACCACCCTCGACTCTGCGGGGTTGCCCTCGTTGCTGAGGTAGATGATCGGCTGGGCGAGGTCAACCTCATTGAGATCGCCGAACGCATCCGTGAACTCCAGGTCGCTGAGGATTGGACGCTCACCGTCGCGACGACATGACAGGCAGGTCAGGTCGCCGGTCGCTTCGGAGAACTGGTAGGCCTGGGTGATGCCGGCGTTGTCATAGCCCAGGTTCTCTGCCCTAGACACGAACGCGAGCGTGGCCCCATCTGGCGTCACCTGCGAGGTCCTGTACGGAGCGTCGATGCGCACCGATCCGCCGAGACTGCCTAGGTTGATGTCACTGTTGGTGACAAGTCCGACGTAGGTGAGGCCGCCACCGGCCGCGTACTGGTAGACGTTGAACGTGGATTTCGCGTTCGTAGATCCGGCGGCGATGTTCTGCTCGTAGGTGCGGCCCTTCCCGGAGACCAGCTGGCCCTGTGCGGCGAAGTAGATGCGCGACAGGTCATCCGACGAGCCAAGAACACCGGCGACGGTCGGGCCATTGGTGTTGGCCGGATCGGCGGTCGCCGAGATGTCCGTCAGGCTGTCGGTCGCAACGTCGTAGAGATAGAGCGCGCACGGCTGAGGAAGCGACGGGCTTACGCCCTCGCAATCGGTTGCGGTGGGGCCACCGCTCGAGATAGGCGTCAGGCCGTAGTTAGCCAGGAACACCACCTTGCTCCCATCACGCGCGGCCTCCTGGAACGTCGCACGCTGATCGACGGTCGCAGTCCGCGACCCTGACACCTTGATCGTGGGCTGCCCCTTGCGGTGCAGATACAGGGCCCGCTTGCCACTGTCGTTGCCGTCATTGCTGACCGCACTGAAGTAGACGTGCGAAGCGTCGGCGGAGATGGCGCTCGCGTAGCCGGCCTGGATGCTAGTGCTGGTGAGGGCGTTGAGCAACGGGAGCTGCGGCAACGCACCATTCGGCAGCACGGCGACGTCGCTCACGATCCCAGCGTCGACTCGGTAGATGCCCGAGTCGTTGATGCCCGGAAAGCGGTAAGGCGTCGTGAACACGACCTCGTCACAGCCGAGGCCGGCACCGTAGACGGTGTATCCGCTGGTGCGGCCTCGCGTAACCGTGGGGTCCAACGGCTCCGGCGTCAGAAGCTCGAAGTGGCCCTGAGCGTCGCGACTGAACAGGTTCGAGCCATTGTTGTCGCGAGCGACAGTCGAGCCACCCCCGGCGAGCGGGAGCGGGCTGTCTATCACGCTGCAATCCAGCCCCTGGTCCAGATAGGGAAGGTACCCACCGAACTCTCCCGCGGGCGAAAGCGGCCCGTCCTGTTCCAGCGACGGCGTCATCTGCTCCGACGTCCAGCCCGACGGACCGCGCGTGGCGAGATACCTGACCTCACCCGGAGTCGTAGCGTCAG